>CALICR010000021.1 GCA_938049125.1 uncultured Clostridia bacterium | reverse complement strand
GACTCGAACCTGTGACCTCATGCGTGTGAAGCATGCGCTCTAACCAGCTGAGCTAAGCCTCCGAAGTGATATCTATTATAGCACAGAATCTGAAAAAAGCAAGTGTAAATTTCAGAAATTTCCCGCGCCGGAGGCGAGGCGGTAGAGGGAGACCAGACGGAGCCAGGTGGCACGGTCTACGGCACCGGTGACGGGGAGGCCGCAGCAGGTCTGGAGGCTGCGGACGGCGGCCACCGTCGGGGCGTCGTAGACGCCGGTGACGGCGAGCAGCGGGAAGTTTCCGTAGTGCCCGGCGAGGGTACGGAGCATGGCCTGCATCAGGTGGATATGAGCGTTGTCGGAGCCAGGGCCGATGGGCGGCAGGTTCAGTTGGATGCGGAGCGGGGCCGGCTCCTGCACCTCGCCCTGGAGCTTTTCATAGGCATACTGGATGCGGTTCCAGGTCGCCGCGTCGGCCTGGCCCGTGACGGGAAGCCCGGCGGCACGCTGGAAGGCGCGGACGCTCTCAGCGGTCCGGGGACCGTAGATGCCGTCGGGGATCACGGTGGGGATGTCGCCGGTGGCCGCGGCGATGACGCGGAGCATGGTCTGGAGCTGTTCGATGTGTCGGACGTCTTGCTGCATGGCGCTTCCTTTCTCAGTCCTGCATCCCGGTGCGAAGGGGCGTGCCGGGGAAGGAGGTCGGGGGCGGAAAAAGTTCCGTCGTATCGATGACGGCGTTCTCGATGCCGGCAATCTGCTCGTAGAGCGCGTCCCAGGTGGCCTCGCCCACGACGCCGGTGGCGGGCAGGCCCGCATACTGCTGGAAGGCGGTGACGGCGTTCCGGGTGGCGGCGTCGAAGGTACCGGTATCGCCGATCTTCGGGACCTCCGGGATGAACTCCGCCACCAGGGACAGGGCGTACTGGAGCCGGGACACGGCGTCGCCGCTGGCCCCCTCGGCCAGCACGCCGGGCTGGTTCCAGGCGATGGAGGCGTATTGCTGCCCGGCGGAATTCAGCTCGTTGAGCTGCCGGATGGCGACATAGAGCTGCACCAGCTTATACCAGGTGGCCTTGCCCACGATGCCGTCCACGGTGAGGTTGAAAATTTGCTGGAACGTGCGGACTGCCTGCTCCGTGGCTGGGCCGTAGATTCCTTCGGTGATCACGGTGGGGATGGCGGGATAATTCTGCGCCACCTGGTTCAGCGACGACTGGACCACCACGACGGAGGGCCCGGTGGAGCCGACACGCAGCGGTGTCCGCGGGTAGGTGTAGTCAAAATCCCGGATGGGCGCGCCCACGACCAGCTCGATGTCGTCGCCGTAGTAGCGCTTGAGGATCTCGATGGAATTCAGCCCCTGCTCCGCCAGGGCCTGGGAGCCCCACTGGCTCATGCCCGCGCAGGTGACGGTGGTGCCGTTGCAGAACGAGGCCGCCAGCGGCTCCACGTTGCCCACGCGGCGGATGTAGTTGTTGAAAATTTCATCGGTGATCTGCACGATGTTCTCGAAGTAGCTGCGGCCCGGGATGAACTTCTGGTCGTACTGGGTCGTGGAGGTGATGTTGAAGTTATAGCCCCGGCTGGGGTAATACTCGGTATAGATGCGGTTCAGGGCGTAGGAGATGATGGCGAGGATGTTGGCGCGCAGGGCGCTCTCCTCCCAGGTCGGGTAGATCTCGCTGGAGGCGACGTTGTAGATGTACTCCCGGAAGGGGACGGTCACGTTCTGGGCATTGCTGTCCGGCAGGCCCAGATGGACGACGATGTTCGTCGGGATATAGGGTCGGGTTTCCGGCATGGGCAGCTCCTTTACAGCGACTGAGACGGAAGGTCGAATTCGATGGGCGTGCCCCAGTCGCCGGGCAGACCCTCGGTGGGCAGCAGCTGCACGTCCTGGATTGTTGTGACGCCGGGGAAGACCTGGACGTTGGTGACGATGACGCGCTCAAAGCCCGGCATATCCACGGCCACCCGGAGCGAGGTGAAGCCCACGGGCTGATCCGGCGACTGGCTGTCGGCCGCCGGGGGCGTATCCACGTCGGTGGGCCTTGTATTGCCGCTGGAGTTCGTGAGCTGGAAGGAGAGCAGCGTCTCCCGCCCGGCCGCGCCGGTGCCGGTGACGGCGACGGAGGCGCCGGGCACGGGCAGATTGGCGCTCGATGTGAAGACATGGGTCTGGATGCGTCCCTGTGCAGACAAATGGATCCCGCCTTTCCTTGGGTTCTGCAGGTATTCTATGCGGCGGGGACGCAAAATGTTCCGGCAGAATTGACATTGCTCCGCGCAAAAGCTATAATAAACGGGTAAAAAGCGGAAAACCCGCGAACAAAAGGAGCGCATGGCATGGTTTACAATATGACGATCGCCGGTGTGAACCGCGATCTCCCCATCTGTAAGGTTTCGGACGATCTTTACATCGGCGCATTCGTGATCTTCGGCGACGTGGAGCTGACAGTGGCCTCGGCGAAGGCGCTGCTCGAAAAAGCGCCGGAGTACGACTATATGATTACGGCGGAGTCCAAGGGCATCCCCCTGATCCACGAGATGGCCCGCCAGAGTGGCCGCAACCGCTACTTCCTGGCCCGGAAGGCCCCGAAGCTCTATATGCGGGACGTCTTCGGTGTCACGGTCCACTCCATCACCACGGAGGTGGAGCAGCATCTGTACCTCTCCGGCGACGATGCCGCGGCCATGCGCGGCAAGCGCATCCTGATCGTGGACGACGTCATTTCCACCGGTGAGTCCCTCAAGGCGCTGGAGCACCTGGTGGAGCAGACCGGCGGCATCATCTGCGGCCGCATGGCCATCCTGGCCGAGGGCGACGCCCAGCAGCGGGATGACATCATCTATCTCGAGAAGCTGCCCCTCTTCAACGCCGACGGCAGCGTGAAGGCATAAAAGAAAGGACCTGAGACCCATGACAAGAGACGAAGCCTGGAAGCTGCTGACCACCTACAACGAGGACCCCTTCCACCTGAAGCATGCGGAGACCGTGGAGGGCGTTATGCGCTATTTTGCCCGGGAGCTGGGCTATGGCGATGAGGAGGAGTTCTGGGGCATCGTCGGCTTGCTGCACGACCTGGACTTCGAGCGCTGGCCCGAGCAGCACTGTACAAAGGAACAGGAGCTGATGCGGGAGGCCGGCGTGGACGAACGCACCATCCATGCCGCGGCCAGCCATGGCTACGGCCTCACCGTGGACGTCAAGCCGGAGCACGAGATGGAAAAGGTGCTCTACGCCTGCGACGAGCTGACGGGCCTTATCGGCGCGGCGGCACTGATGCGCCCATCCAAGAGCGTGCAGGACATGGAGCTGAAAAGCCTCAAGAAGAAGTTCAAGGACAAGAAATTTGCCGCGGGCTGCTCCCGGGACGTCATCGCCCGAGGCGCAGAGATGCTGGGCTGGGACCTCGACACCCTGCTCGAGCGCACCATTCTGGCCATGCGGAGCTTTTGTGATTGATCGATCAGGCATCCGCCGTCCGGTAATCTGAACAGGCCCAGTAAAAACGGACAATAGACAAAACACCCCCTGATGTAGGA
>CALICR010000020.1 GCA_938049125.1 uncultured Clostridia bacterium | reverse complement strand
CGGCGTCATTCGGAAGAAGCCGGACATCCGCTATAAGGACCTCGCGCCCCTCGCCGGGCTCCCGGCGGTCCAGCGGCGCATCCTCGAGGCCCAGGCGGGCCACGTGAAGCCCGGCGGTCTGCTCCTCTACAGCACCTGCACCGTTCTGCCCGAGGAGAACCGCGGCGTCGCGGAGGCCTTCCTCGCGGACCATCCGGAGTTCAGCCGGGAACCGGCGGCGCTGCCCGGTGTGGGGGAGACCGGCGGCGACGTGACACTGCTGCCCTGCGACCACGGCACCGACGGCTTTTACATCTGCCGCCTCAGGAGGAAATCATGAAGCTGGACCTCAAATCCATGAATTTAGCGGAGCTGCAGGCGCTCCTGCGGGACTGGGGAGAGCCGCAGTTCCGCGCGAAGCAGATCTTCACCTGGCTCCACCGGGGCGCCGCGTCCTTTGACGAGATGACGAACCTCTCCAAGGCGCTGCGCGAACGGCTGGAACGGGAGTGCTTCCTGACCGTACCCAAGGTGGTGCGCAAACAGGAGTCGAAGAAGGACGGCACCATCAAGTATCTCTGGGAGCTTTCGGACGGCAACTGCGTGGAGACGGTGCTCATGCGCTACCACCACGGCAACACGGTCTGCATCTCCTCGGAGGTGGGCTGCCCCATGGGCTGCGCCTTCTGCGCCTCTACCATCGGCGGCCTGGTCCGGCGGCTGCGGCCTGCGGAGATGGTGGACCAGGTGCTCTTCACGTCCCTCAACTCCGGCCTGCCCATCTCGAACATCGTGCTCATGGGCATCGGTGAGCCGCTGGACAACTACGACACGGTCATGCGTTTCCTGGAGCTCATCAACAGCCCCGACGGCATGAACATCGGGATGCGCCACATCAGCCTCTCCACCTGCGGCCTTGTGGACCGCATCGGGCGGCTGGCGGAAGAAGATCTACAGCTCACGCTGTCCGTGTCGCTCCACGCGCCCAACAACGAGACGCGCTCGCAGATCATGCCGGTGAACCGGCGCTGGCCGCTGGAGGAGCTGATCCCGGCGTGCCGCAAATATTATGAAAAAACGGGTAGACGAATTTCCTTTGAATATGCTATGATAAAGAATGTGAACGACACAAAGGCCCACGGCGAGCAGCTGATCCGCCTGCTGCGCGGCCTGCCGTGCCATGTGAACCTGATCCCACTGAACCATGTGGACGAGAGTCCCCTGGAGCCGAGCCTGCGCCGGGATGTGCAGGCCTTCCAGCAGCAGCTGGAGGCGAGCGGGATCACGGCGACGGTGCGAAGGACCCTGGGCAGCGACATCGACGCGTCCTGCGGCCAGCTCCGCCGGAAGTATGAAAACGCATGATTCCCAGTGAGGAGGGATAGCCATGGAGGCATGGGGTCTGACCGATCCTGGCAAGGTCAGAAGTCAGAATCAGGATTATTACGACCTGAGCCAGCTTGAGGACGGCAGCATTCTGGCCGTCGTCTGCGACGGCATGGGCGGCGCCCGGGCGGGCAACATCGCCAGCCGCCTTGCGGTGGACGTCTTCGTGAAGGAGGTCCGGCGCATGATGGACCCGCGGCTCAAGGAGCCGGAGCTGCTCCGGCTGCTGGAGAACGCCGTGGCCCTGAGCAACCAGGCCGTCTTTGAGCATTCCCACCTGAGCAGCGAGTACGACGGCATGGGCACCACCCTGGTGGCGGCCCTGATCCGGGAGAATAAGGCCTACGTCGTCAACGTGGGCGACAGCCGCGCCTATTACCTCAACCGCGGCGGGATCCGAATGATCACCACGGACCACTCCGTGGTCGAAATGATGGTGCAGCGCGGTGAGATCACCCGCGAGGAGGCAAAGCAGCATCCCGTGAAGAATCTCATCACCCGCGCCGTCGGTACCGAGGACAAGGTCCTCTGCGACGCCTTTACCCAGGTCCTGAAGCCCGGGGACAGCATCCTGCTGTGCTCCGACGGCCTCAGCAATATGATGGCGGACCAGGAGATCCTTTTTGAAGTGGAGCACGGAGCCGACCGCAGCGACTGCTGCAAGCGGCTCATGATGATCGCGGCCAATCGCGGCGCGCCGGACAACGTGACCGTTGTCCTCGTGACCGTGTGATCGATAGATTCTGAGCCCGCTGCCGGTCAGAGCAGCGGCGGTTTTCGGAGAAGGAGTAGTAGTTATGGACAATTATATCGGCAGGCTGCTGGATAACCGGTACGAGATCCTGGAGGTCATCGGCACCGGCGGCATGGCCGTGGTCTACAAGGCCCGGGACCACCGGCTCAAGCGGCTGGTGGCTGTGAAGATTTTGAAGGACGAGTATTCCCAGGACGACGAGTTCCGCCGCCGCTTCAAGGCGGAGAGCCAGGCCGTCGCCATGCTGTCGCACCCCAACATCGTGAGCGTCTACGACGTCAACAGCACCGACGGCGTGGACTATATCGTCATGGAGCTCATTGATGGCATCACCCTCAAGCAGTACATGGAGCGCCGCGGCCAGCTCAACTGGCGCGAGACGCTGCACTTCAGCCTCCAGATCGCCAAGGCGCTGGAGCACGCCCACAGCCGCGGCATCGTGCACCGCGACATCAAGCCCCACAACATCATGATCCTCAAGGACGGCAGCGTCAAGGTGGCCGATTTCGGCATTGCCCGGATGACGTCGGCCCAGAATACCCTGACGCGGGAGGCCCTCGGATCCGTCCACTACATCTCGCCGGAGCAGGCCAAGGGCAGCAAGGTGGACTGCCGCAGCGACCTCTATTCCCTCGGCGTCGTCATGTACGAGATGATGACGGCCAAGACGCCCTTTGACGGAGATACGCCGGTGTCCGTGGCCATCCAGCACATCAACGGCAAGGCCCAGCTCCCGCGGGAGCTGAACCCCGACGTGCCCATCGGCCTGGAGCAGATCACCATGCACGCCATGACGGCGGACCTGAGCCGCCGCTATGCCAGCGCGTCGGATATGCTGAACGACCTGGAGGAGTTTAGGAAGAATCCCTCCATCGTGTTCCACTTCCCGGAGCCCGCGGCGGCGGGCCAGCCCCAGCCTCGGACGGCCCAGCCGGTCCGCACGGCGGGCGCCGCGCCCCGGACGCCCCAGGGCGCGCGGTCCCAGCAGCCTCAGCCGCGCCAGGCCCGGCCTTCCCAGACACCCCGTCAGGACGATCCGCGGCGGCACAACCTTGCCGCCGTCTACGGCGCCGACGGCGCACCGGAGGAAGAAGAGAAAAAGACCCGCAAGGGCACCGTCATTGCGGTGGTGGTCCTGGCACTGCTGGCCGTGGCCGGCGTGGGCTATCTGCTCTTCGCCGTGCTGCTGCCCGGCATCCTGGGCGACCGGAAGGTGGCCAAGGTCCCGAGCTTTGTCGGCATGTCCTATGAGGACATCTATCCGAGCCAGTACCCCGACTTCCAGTTCGATGTCAAAGAATGGGTGAACGACGACGAGCTGGCCTATGGCTATATCGTGGACCAGACCCCCGAGGCCGAGACCGAGGCCGAGAAGGGCACCACCATCTATCTCACCATCAGCATGGGTCCCAAGGACAACACCATGCCGCCCCTCACGGGCATGAAGGTGGACGACGCCAAGAAGCTGCTGAACGACATGCAGCTGGGCCTCACGGTCATCCTCGACAGCATCAGCAGCGAGGACTATGAAAAGGGCCTCATCATCAACTCCGACCCGGTCAGCGGCGTGAAGCTGGAGGAGGGCCAGGAGGTCACGCTCTATGTCAGCACCGGCCCCGAGGAGAGCCAGGACGACGAGAAGACCGAGACGGTCCCCGTGCCGAAGGTGATGGGCAGCACTCTGGACGCCGCCACGGCGAAGCTCCAGGAGTCCGGCCTCGCGGTGGGCAGCATCAAGAACGTCGAGAGCGACGAGGCCGAGGGCACCGTCGTGAACCAGAGCGTCAGCGCCGGGGTCATGGTGGAGAAGAACACGCGCATCGACCTCGAGGTCTCCAAGGGCAAGCAGGAGACGCCGGAGGAGCCGGATACGCCGGACCAGCCGGACACCCCGTCCCAGCCCGACACGCCCTCTCAGCCCGATACGCCGTCTCAGCCTGACACGCCCACGGGGCCGGAGACCCCGACCACGGGCCGGGCCATCGTGCCCATCCGCCTGCCCGATGACCGGGAGACGGTCCGCGTCACGCTGACGCTGGACGGCGTCCAGGTGTCGGACGACGAGGACATCCGCTGCTCCGAGGGCACGCTCAAGGCGGAGCTGACCGGTACCGGGACCAAGACCCTGGACGTCTACTACGATGGCGTCTGGGCCTACTCCGAGCAGGTCACCTTTGAATGATGGAGCAGGGAAGGATCGTAAAAGCGCTCAGCGGTTTCTACTATGTGGAAACCGCTGAGGCCGCTTTGGTGGAATGCAAGGCCCGGGGCAAGTTCCGCAAGGACGGGAAGACGCCCACGGTGGGCGACCGGGTGGAGATCTCCCGCAGCGGCAGCCGCGGCATGATCGAGACGCTGCTGCCCCGGGAGAACTTTTTTGTCCGGCCCGCGGTCTGCAACCTCGACCTGCTGGTCGTCTTCTGCGCCAACGTCATCCCGGTGACGGACCCCTTCCTCATTGACCGGGTCACGGCCATCGCCGGGAACCAGAACGTGCCCGTGGTGCTCTGCATCAACAAGACGGACCTGGAGGAGCAGGACCGCCTCGGGCCCATCTACGAGAAGGCGGGCTACCGCGTCATCCGCACCAGCGCCGTCACCGGCGTGGGCATCGACGCGCTGCGGGAGGCCGTGCGGGGCAGGACCGCCGCCTTCACGGGCAACTCCGGCGTCGGCAAGAGCAGCGTGCTCAACCGGCTCGCGCCGGAGCTTGAACTCAAGGTGGGCGAGGTCTCGGACAAGCTGGGCCGGGGCCGCCACACGACGCGTCATGTGGAGCTTTACGCCCTCGGGGACGGGACGTTTCTGGCCGACACGCCGGGCTTCTCCTCCTTCGACACGGAGCGCATGGACCTGGTGCTCAAGGAGAACCTCCAGTATGCCTTCCCGGACTTCGCGCCCTACCTGGGCCGCTGCCAGTTCCACGACTGCGCTCACCTCCGGGAGCCGGGCTGCGCCGTCCGCGCCGCCGTAGAGGCGGGCGCGGTGCCCGAGAGCCGCTACCGCAGCTACGAGCGCCTCTACGAGCGCGCCAGGGAGCTGCGTACCTGGGAACTGAAATAGCCGGAACATTCGGACCGCCGCCCGCGTATGCTGTACGGGGGCGGTTTTTTATGCGGAGAAGCTATTGTATGCTCGGCATCGTGCTCATGGCCTTCGGGCTGGGGCTGTGCCTGGGCTGTCTCATCGCGTCGACATTCGTGTGCCTGCTGCTGGGCGCGGCGGCGCTGGCCATGGGGGCCGTGATTTATTTTTCCTGAGGCATATTCCGCGCGGCCTGCCCGTATGCTCTACCAAGAACATACGGGGAGGAAGCGCAATGGAATTTCGGGAACACCCAGTGAACTATTTGCAGGAGCAGGCCGTGGAGCTGATCTACCAGGAGGAGACGGCGGAGCTGATCGTCCCGGACAGCCAGCCGGATGTACAGGCCGTGGCCGACGCCTGGGCCGTGTGCTGCGTCCGGGATGAGGAGGCCTCCGCCGGAAGCGTCTCGGTGTCCGGCGCGTTTCAGGCGGGCATCCTCTGCACCGGTGAGGACGGCGGCGCGCCCTTCACCATGGACGCCTGGCTGCCCTTCACGGTGCGGCTGAGCCGGGAGGCGGTCACCCGGGACGCTGTGTTTTTCGCGGACGTGCGCATCCGGTCCGTGGATGCCCGGCTCCTCAACTCGCGGAAGCTGATGCTGCGCGTCAGCTATGCCGCGCGGCTGACGGCCTACGGCCCGGCCATGCTGCCCATCCGGGAGGCGGAGGAGACCGGCGGCGTGGAGCTGCTGCGGCGGACGGAGCGGATCACGGTGCCCGTGTCTGCGGCGGTGAAGAACACGGTCGTCGGCGAGAGCGTCGAGCTGCCCGCAGCGGACGGCGAGGTGCGGCTCATCAAGGCGGTGCCGGAGCTGCAATGGACGGAGCAGAGCCTCGCGGAGAACCGGGCGGTGCTCAAGGGCTACGCGGCGCTGCACCTCGTCTATCTCAGCGGAGGCCGGCTGAGCTGCTTCGACGTCCAGCTGCCCATCGCCCAATATCTGGAGCTGGAGGGCGATGTGGAGGGCGGCACGCTCCGGGCCTGGGGCGCGGTGACGGAGTTCTCCCTGGACCCGGA
Organism: uncultured Clostridia bacterium; assembly: GCA_938049125.1. GTDB lineage: Bacteria > Bacillota > Clostridia > Oscillospirales > Oscillospiraceae > RGIG3159. Next base: position 4,908 of record CALICR010000020.1, on the reverse strand, counting down.
GGAGGACGGGAGCTACGCCGTGACCCTGGGTCTCCGGCTGGCGGCGGTGGTCACAAGGACGCTGGAGCTGCCGGTGCTCGCGGACGGCTACTGCCCGGGCCGCAGCTTCACGGCGGAGTACGACACCTTCCGCCTGCGCCAGGCCCTCGACGCGCCGACGGTGAAGAAGAACGCCGAGGCGGCGCTCTCGGGCACGGTGCGGATGCTGGTGGACACGGCGGCATGGGTAGACTTCCCGGTCTGCCGCCGGGCGGAGGACGCCGTGGAGGCCGAGGCCGCCGTCACCCTGCACGCGCTCTACTACGACGAGGCGGAGCAGCTCCGGGGCGAGACGGTGAAGGCCACGTGCAGCGCGGAATTCGCCCTGGCGGCGGGGGCCGTCTGCTTCGCGGACGCGGACCCCTGCGGCGGCTGCTTCACCTCCATGGGCGGCAGCGGCAGCCTCATCACCTGTCCGGTGACGCTGACGGCGCGCTGCTTCGGCGAGCGGGAGGTGCGGACCATGCGCAGCGCCGAGGCGGGCGAGCCGCTGCCGGAGACGGCGGACCGGCCCTCGCTCCTCGTGCGCCGCATCGTGGGGGAGCAGCCGCTCTGGGACATCGCCAAGGCGGCGGGGGCCTCCGCCGCGGCCATCCGCGCCGCCAATGATCTGGGGGAGGCGGCGGTCTGCGCCGACCGTTTGCTGCTGATCCCGCTTGCATGATACCGTTCTGCCCGGGGAGAAGACCTCCCCGGGCAAAATTTTTGCGCCGGGCAGAAATTTCAAGAAAAATATGCTACAATACAAAAGACCGGCGGGGCGGGTTTTCCGACTTAAACAATAGAGGCCCCGCGAGGAGGACTATGCAGGACAAGGATATCATCGCGCTGTTTTTCGCGCGGCAGGAGACCGCGATCTTAGAGACGGCGTCGAAATACGGCAGCTACCTCAGCGCCATTGCCTACCGCATCCTCCATTCGGAGGACGATGCCGAGGAGGTCGTCAACGACACCTACCACAGCGCCTGGCGGAGCATCCCACCGAAGAAGCCAGACGTGCTGCGGCTGTTCCTGGCGCGCATCGCCCGGAACATCGCCATTGACCGGCTCGAATACCGCCTGGCTCAGAAGCGGAACGGCGACTGCGACGTGCTCCTCTCGGAGCTGAGCGAGACGCTGTCCACGGGGCAGGACGTGGAGGAGGCCTGGTCGGCCCGGGAGCTGGGGGAGTGCATCAACCGCTTCCTCGGCACGCTGGAGCCGCGGCAGCGGTCCGTCTTCGTGGCGCGGTACTTTTACGCCCGGTCCATCCGGGAGATTGCGGCGGCCATGGAGCTGTCCGAGAGCGGCGTTAAGAACACGTTGTTCCGGCTCCGGAAAAAGCTGCGGACGTATTTGGAGAAAGAAGGGGTGAGCCTTTGAAGGAGACGAAGCTTCTCCGCGCCATGGACGCGGTGGAGGACCGGTATCTGCTGGAGGCGGAGGAGGCCATGCAGCCCCGGCGGCGCTGGCATCTGGCCCGCCGCGCCCTGTTGGCCACCGCGGCCGCGGCGCTGCTGGTGCTGTCCGTCTCGGCGGCCTGCCTGGCAGCAAACTGGGACAAGATCTTTCTCGACCGCTTTGCGCCCTCAGAGGCTGTGCTGGCCCAGAGCGCGGACGCCATTCAGGAAATTTCTGCCGCGGCGCAGTACGACGGTGTCACCCTGTCCGTGGACCAGACCCTGGGCGACGGCACGGCGTTCTATCTGACGCTGCGCATCCGCTTCCCTGAGGACGTTGATCTCTCGGACTATGTCATCCCGGACCCGGCCACGGGCGCGCCGGAGGGCAGCTGCATCCTGCCCGAGGAAATGCAGATCTATGCCCGGCCCCTTCGGCATGAGGACATCCGCGGCATGACCACCGAGGAGGCCCTGGACTGGCTGGGCGAGGAGGGGCACCTTGAAAACATGGTGTCCGTCGAGAGCGCCGGGGTGGACCTGGAGACGAACACGCTCAGCTACCTGGTGGGCCTCACCACCGACGACGAGGCGGGCTTCCGGGGCGATCTCTCCCTGGTGGTGGGCCGCATCGCCGCCTGGGACGGCGAGGAGGAGACGGTCCTGCTGGAGGGGCCGTATCTCATCAGCTGGAGCGCCGAGAACCGCTGCGACACCTATCGCTTTACGCTCCGCCAGGGCGGCGAGCCGGTGGGCGAGGTGCAGCTGTCGGCCTTCGGCCTGCGGGTCCGGCTGGACAGCTCGGACTATACGAGCTGCGAGCCGCTGATGGCGGAGACGGCGATCGTCTACCGCGACGGCCATGAGGAGCAGCCCTACGGGGACTGCGCCGCCTCGCTCATCCGGCCCTCGGGCGCGTTGGAGCTGAGCTGGCAGTTCGAGGAGATCCAGCTGCTGGACGATATCCGGGCCGTCCGGGTGGGCGAGTACGTCTGTGAGCTGGACGGCGGAACGGAATAAGACGGGCGGCTCGCCCCCGATAGGGGAGCGGGCCGCTTTTTCCGGCATAAGAACGCCCTGTCCCTCATATCCATGTACAAACAATCCGAGTGGACATGGAGGGGCAGCTATGGTAACAAACAGCATCTATCAGGACATGGCGGCGCGCACGGACGGCAGCGTCTACATCGCCGTGGCCGGTCCCGTACGGACCGGCAAATCGACGTTCATCAAGCGCATGATGGAGCAGGTGGTGCTCCCGAACATGGAGGAGGGCTACCGGCGGGAACGTGCCCGGGATGAGCTGCCCCAGAGCAGCTCCGGCCGGACCATTATGACGGCGGAGCCGAAGTTCATCCCCGAGGAGCCGGTGGAGATCAGCCCGGACGGGACGGCGAAGCTCTCCGTGCGGATGATCGACTCGGTGGGCTACATGATCCCCGGCGCCGTGGGGGCCGAGGAGGACGGTGTGCCCCGGATGGTCACGACGCCCTGGAGCGCCGAGCCGATGCCCATGACGGAGGCGGCGGAGCTGGGCACCCGGAAGGTCATGGAGGAGCACTGCACCGTGGGCATCCTCATCACCACGGACGGCAGCGTCACGGACATCCCGCGGGCGGACTATGCCGAGGCCGAGGCCCGGTCCATCCGGGATATGCAGGCGACCGGAAAGCCCTTCGTGGTGCTTGTCAACTCCACGGAGCCGAACGGGGCCGCGGCCCAGGCTCTGTGCCGCAGCATTGCGGAGACCTACGGCGTGGGCTGCCTCGCCGTGGACTGCATGGCCCTGGGGGAGCGGGATTTTGCCGAAATTCTGACGGAGCTGCTGCGGAGCTTCCCCGTCGGGGAGTTCCGCATCTGGCTGCCCCACTGGGTGGAGCGGCTGGAGCCGGACCACGAGATCCGTGCGGCCCTCTCCAAGGCCGTGCTCGCTGCGGCGGAGGACGCGGCGGTGCTGCGGGACGCCGAGGGCGCGGCCAAGGCCCTGGGGGAGCTTGCCTGTGTCCAGGAGGTCCATCTGGTGAAGCTGGACCTCGGCACCGGGGCCGTCTGCCTCGTGCTGGACTTCCCCGAGGCGCTGTTCTATCAAATTCTCAGCGACAAGAGCGGCTTCCCAGTGGCCGACGACGGCGACCTCATGACGCTGCTCCAGAATCTCGCCGCCGTGAAGCGGGAGTACGATCAGTTCGCCAGCGCCCTCGAGGAGGTGCGGGCTACGGGCTACGGCCTCGTCATGCCCACACCGGACCAGATGCACCTGGAGGTGCCGGAGATTGTCCGCAAGGGCAGCAGCTACGGCGTCCGCCTCCGGGCCAGCGCGCCGTCCATCCACCTGATGCGCGCCGACATCCAGGCGGAGATCAGCCCCATCGTCGGCGACGAGAAGCAGTCCGAGGACCTGCTGCAATACCTCATGGGCGAGTACGACGGCGACACGGAGAAGCTCTGGGCGAGCAACATCTTCGGCAAGTCCGTCTTTGAGCTGGTCAACGAGAACCTCATGGCCAAGATGCGGCGGATGCCCGAGGGCACCCGGCAGAAGCTGCGCGACACGCTGACGCGGATGCTCAATGAGGGCTGCACCGGCCTCCTCTGCCTGATGTTCTGAAAAAACCGCCCCGGCAGGTCCGAACCTGGACCCGCCGGGGCGGTCTGTATTGCTGGAACTCAGTCGATGTCGTGGTCGGCCTTGGCCGTCTCGAACGCGCGGAGGATGTCCTCGCCCGGGGCCATCGTCAGCAGGCTGACGATGGCCGCGATGCTGACGAGGAAGGCGGGCAGCAGCTCATAGATGCCGAAGACGCAGCCCAGGGGCTTGACCAGGTACTTCCACACGAAGACGGACACCCTGCCCGCCATGGCGCCGGGCAGGGTGGAGCGCTTCCAGAACAGGGAGCAGAGGACGATGGGCCAGAAGCCCTCTGCAACCGCAAGACCGCCTCCTTGCCATCCGGAAATTCTTGAATTATCTGGGCTGCCGCTGAAAAAACGCCCCTGCCGGAGAGGTCCGGCGGGGGCGCTGCTGGTTCAGGGGAAGGGGCGGGCGGCCTCAGAGGGAGGCGCAGCCGACGATGCCGCGGCGGGAGTAGATGCGGGCGAGGCCGCCCTCGGAGGTCTCGCGGTAGCTGCGGTTCATGTGGACGCCGGTCTCATACATGGTCTTGATGACCATGTCGTAGCTGATGCTCCGGGTCCCGGCCAGGAAGAAGGCCAGGTTGGCAGAGTTGATGGCGCGCATGGCGGCGACGGCGTTGCGCTCGATGCAGGGGATCTGCACGAGGCCGCAGATGGGGTCGCAGGTGAGGCCGAGGTGATGCTCCAGCGCCACCTCGGCGGCGTACTCGATCTTGTGGATGGGGTAGCCGAAGATCTGGCCCAGGGCCGCGGCGGCCATGGAGCAGGCCACGCCGACCTCAGCCTGGCAGCCGCATTCCGCGCCGGAGACCGAGGCGTTGCGCTTGGCCAGCTCGCCGAAGAGCCCGGCGACGCC
>CALICR010000019.1 GCA_938049125.1 uncultured Clostridia bacterium | reverse complement strand
GATACCGCTGTGACCCGGAGGACAAGGATCACTGGATTCTGGATGAAGAAGCGGCCCAGGTCGTCAAGCTCATCTTCGACCTTTGCATTGACGGCAAAGGCCCGGAGCAGATTGCGAGGATTCTGGAAGAAAAGCAGATTCTGACCACAAGAGCGCTGTATGCCAAACGCAAGGGCAAGCCGCTGCCGGAAAGACCGTACCACTGGGGCAACCAGTCCATTGTGGCAATTCTGGAGCGGCAGGAGTACACGGGCTGTACCTGCAACTTCAAAACCTATTCCAAGTCCTACAAGCTGAAAAAGCGGATTCCCAACGAGCCGGAGGATATGTTCTATCTGCCGGATACACAGGAAGCGATTGTATCTCAGGCACAGTTTGACAAGGTACAGGAGCTGCGGAAAAACAAACGCCGCCCCGCAAAAGCGGAACGGCAGGGATTGTTCTCCGGGCTGCTGTATTGCGCGGACTGCGGCGGCAAGCTCCATTTTGCCACCTGCAAGAGCTTTGAGGGCAAACAGGATCACTACGTCTGCTCCAAATACAAGAGTGGGCGCGGCGATTGCTCGGCGCATTATATCCGCGAGGATGTGCTGCGGGAGTTGGTGCTGGAACGAATTCAGGCGGTCAATGAGTACATCCGTGGTGATGTGGAGGGCTTTCAGGAGGAATGGCTGCATTACCGCCGCGCCGATCAGGAACGGGACATCCGGGAAGATCAGAAGCGCGTGGAGCAGGCAAGAAAGCGCCTTGCAAACCTTGATGTGGTCATGTCCCGGCTCTATGAGGATTACGCCCTCGGTGAGATCAGCAAGGAAAAGTATAAGAAAACGACGGCGGATTATGAAGCGGAGCAGGAACGGTTAAAGCTCGAAATTGAAACAACGGAAGAATGGGCCGAGCAGCGGCAGACAATGGGCGACGATCTGGACGCTTTCATTGCGCTGACGAAAAAGTATGTGGATGTCACGGAGTTGACGCAGACGATTGTCAACGAGTACATTAAGAAGATCATCATCCACGCACCGGACAAGTCTGGCGGCAAGCGCAGACAGAAGGTGGAGATCATCTTCAACTTCGTGGACGAGGTGGAAATCCCCGTGCTGGCAGAACCCATGATCGCAGAATCTTCCCTTGGACGCAGAAAAACGGCGTGACCTTCACGGTCACACCGTTCTCTGCCCGAACCGCAAGACTTATAGTTCCTTACGACTGTTAAGCCTTGAGTTTCCGGGTTTTTTGAGCTTTTGAGTTGTAAATTTGCGTCCGATCAGCGCTTGCTGAACTGCGGTGCGCGACGGGCGGCTTTGAGGCCGTATTTCTTTCTTTCCTTCATTCTGGGGTCGCGGGTCAGGAAGCCGGCGGCCTTCAGAGCGGTGCGGAATTCGGGGTTGACGGACAGCAGGGCGCGGGCGATGCCGTGACGGATGGCGCCGGCCTGGCCGGTGACGCCGCCGCCGGCGACGGTGCAGACAATGTCGACCTTGCCGAGGGTCTCGGTGAGGACCAGGGGCTGACGGACGATGAGCTTCAGGGTCTCGAGGCCAAAGTAGTCGTCGATGTCACGGCCGTTGATGATGACGGAGCCGGTGCCGTTCTGATAGACGCGGACGCGGGCCACGGAGGACTTCCGACGACCGGTGCCATACTGATAGGGTCTCTTGGATTCGTACATAGTCATTTACCTCCGTTAGTCCATGGTCCAGGCTTCCGGCTTCTGGGCGGCATTCTCATGCTCGGGGCCGGCATACAGCTTCAGACGAGTCATCGCGGCTCTGCCGATGGAGTTCTTCGGGAGCATGCCCTTGACGGCCAGCTCCATGGCGAACTCGGGACGCTCGGCCATCAGGGTGCTGTATTTGACTTCCTTCAGACCGCCGATCCAGCCGGTGTGGTGCTGATACTTCTTCTTCTCGAGCTTCTTGCCGGTCAGGACCGCCTTGCCGCAGTTGACGATGATGACGAAGTCACCGCAGTCCACGTTGGGGGTGAAGTCGGTCTTGAGCTTGCCGCGCAGCAGGTTGGCGGCGGCGACGGCGGTGCGGCCCAGGGGCTTGCCCGCGGCGTCAAGAACGTACCACTTGCGTTCGACGTTCTCCTTCTTAACCATAGTAGTCATGTTGTAGTTTCCTCCATGTATCGTTCAAAAAAATTGACAAAAACCGGTGGCGCATATACAATATTCCCTTGAACGCGCCCCTCTTTTATACCACACCGGTCCGCCGGTGTCAACACGTTTTTTTCAAAAATTTCAATTAGCGCCGAGAGAGCTCTTGATATCTCCTGTTTTCTCTTGATATCTCTCGTTTTCTCGCAAGTCAATTTCACTTTTTTAGGAGGCACTCCATGCAAAAGCTGCTTGGCCTGATCCGCCGCTGTGCGGACGATTACCACATGATCGAGGCGGGGGACCGTATCGCCGTCGGCGTGTCCGGCGGAAAGGATTCGCTGACGCTGCTCCTGCTGCTGGCAAATCTCAGGAAATTCTACCCGAAGCCCTTCGAGTTGGAGGCGATCACCATCGACATGGGCCTCCCGGGCATGGATTTCTCCGGCGTGGAGGCCTTCTGCGCGGAGCTGGGTGTGCCTTACACCAGGATCCCGACGGAGATCGGGCCGGTTATCTTCGATTACCGGAAGGAGAAGAATCCCTGCTCCATGTGCGCCAAGATGCGGCGCGGCGCGCTGAACCAGGCGCTGCTGGCCCGGGGCTGCAATAAGGTGGCACTGGGCCACCACTACGATGATGCCGTGGAGACCTTCCTCATGAGCCTTATCTTCGAGGGGCGGCTGAGCTGCTTCCAGCCCGTCACGCTGCTGGACCGCACGGGCGTCGTGCAGATCCGGCCCATGCTCTACCTCTCTGAACAGACTGTGTCCCACTTTGCCCAGCGGATGCAGCTGCCTGTGGTCCACAACGTCTGCCCGGCGGACAAGTCCACGAAGCGACAGGAGATCAAGGACCTCATCTACAGCCTCTCCGCCACCTATCCGGACCTCAGGAACCGCATCTTCGGGGCCATGCAGCGGCTGCCGCTTCCTGCCTGGGGGCCGGAGAACCCGGGCCGCCGCCCGCTGCCCGACATCGAGCAGGACTGACAGAAAGCGCGCCGTTCCATCGCGGAACGGCGCGTTTGCGCTGTTTTTACTTGGAGAACCGACGCTTCCAGGCCGGGGCGCAGGCGAAGAAGATGCCGCCGCAGGCCACGGCCAGCCCGAGCCAGAGCAGGACCACCGCGTTCCAGCCGCTGTGCTCCGACAGGCTGGCGAAGCCGTAGGTCGAGAGGGCACTGCCGATGTAGACGCAGGCGTTCAGGATGCCCGAGATGGTGGAGACATTGCCGGTATCCCGGAAAAATGCGGGGATAAAGCCGGTGACGATGAGGTTTGCGCCGTACATGGTGGCGGAGAGGATGGAGATGCTGGCGACGGAGGCCGGCGCGTTCCGCCCGTTGGCCAGCAGCAGGACGAGGATGGCTGCGACGCCGCCGCCGCAGAGCACCGAGGCCGCCAGCGGGGGACTCTGGAACCTCCGGTAGAGGGACAGGGCCAGCTTCTGGCACACCATACCGAAGAGCGGCATGGCCACGCCGGTCAGGATGGAGACGGCGCTGCCGAGGTGGTAGGTGTCACCGATGTAGCTGGGCATCCAGGTGGTCACGCCGTCGCGCAGCGCGCCGATGAGCACGATGGCGAGCATCAGGGAGAGCATCAGCGGCGTCAGCAGGGCCGCGGCGGCACCGGTCTTCCGGGGCACATCGGCCCGGGCGGCGGGAGCGGCATGATCAATGCGGCGGCAGAAGCGCAGGCAGACGGCGGCCATCAGCACGCCGCAGGCGGCGCTGGTGAAGAACACGAGCCGCCAGCCGCTCAGGGAGATGAGCAGGGGAGAGACGAGGTAGAGCAGGATGGTGCCGAGGGAGGAGCCGAACTGGACCCAGACCGTGGCCCGGGTGTAGTCCTCGTCGGAGAGGTACGCCGTCATGAGCCGGACCAGCGGCGGCCAGAGGAAGGCCTGGGCCAGGCCGTTGACGCACCAGAGGGCCGTCATGGCCCCGGGCGTGGTGCAGAGGGGGATCAGCGCGTTGATGAGCGAGGACACCAGCAGGCCGCCCACGATCA
>CALICR010000018.1 GCA_938049125.1 uncultured Clostridia bacterium | reverse complement strand
TGGCGCTGACGCTCAGCCTCGGCGGCGTGGCGGCGCGGGCGGCGGACGGGGACGCGGACACCATCTATATTTCGTCGGCAGAGGACCTCCGCGCCTTGGCGGAGCACTGCCGCCTGGACACCTGGTCCCGGGGGAAGACCGTGGAGCTCACATGCGACCTGGACCTCGGCATGGCGGAGTTTACGCCCATCCCAACCTTCGGCGGCGTGTTCCATGGCAACGGCCACACCATCCGCGGTCTGAACCTCTCGGCGGACCTGTCCCATGCGGGCTTCTTCCGCTATGTGCAGGAGGACGCGCGGGTGGAGGACCTCCGCCTCGAAGGCTCCGTATGCCCGGCGGGCGAGCAGGACGCCGTGGGCGGCCTCTGCGGCGTCAACTACGGGGCGCTGCGCGGGTGCAGCTTCTCGGGCACCGTCAGCGGCTCCTCCAACGTGGGCGGCCTAGTGGGCATCAACGAGGAGAGCGGGCGCATCCAGCGCGGCTCCGCTGCGGGAACCGTCAGCGGTGCGTCCTACACCGGCGGCGTCGTGGGCTACAACCGCGGCACCCTGGCGGGCTGTACCAACGAGGCGGGCGTCAACACCGCAGTGCCCGACGCGCCGGGACTGAACAGCCTGGACCTCGACAGCCTGGACCTCGGCCACCTCAACTCCACGGAGAACGTCCCCGTCAGCACGGACACCGGCGGTATCGCCGGGTATTCCTCCGGCACCGTCCGGGGCTGCACGAACTACGGCCGTGTGGGCTACCCCCACTACGGCTACAACGTCGGCGGGATCGCCGGCCGTCAGTGCGGCTTCCTCACCGGCTGTGCCAACTACGGCGACATCAGCGGACGCAAGGAGGTCGGCGGCATCGCCGGGCAGATGGAACCGCACCTGGAGGTGCGCATGTCCTCCAACCTGGCCGCGGAGCTTCAGACGCTCCATGACCTCGTATCCCAGGCCGTAACGGACTGCGCCGGAGAGGCGGAGGAGATCACCGCGGCGCTGGACGCGGTCCACAGCAGCGCGGGCAGCGCCTACGCCTCGGCGGCGGGCCTGGCCCGGCAGACCACGGACCTGGTCAGCGGCACGGCGGAGAGCGTCAATGAGACCGCCCGGCGCATCCAGCTCCTGATCGATGGCCTGGCCCCGGTTACCCGGGACCTCGACGAAGCCATGAACGACCTCTCTGCGGGCATTGATGCCCTGAATGCTGCCCTCGACACCCTGGAGCTGGACGAGGCAGCGAAGGAGACGCTCCGCGGCCATCTCATGGACCTCCGGAGCGCCCAGGCAGACCAGCGGGCCGCGGCGGACTACCTTCGTTATCTTGCCGCCTGCGGCAGCGGGGAGGACCCGGACTCGGCCCGCCCGGACAACTGGGAGACGGCACAGGCAGAGTATGGCTACGACTACACCGTGACGGAGAAGAAGGACCTCCTGCTGGCTGCCCCGAAGCCCATCGCGGACCTGTTGGCGGCGGCGGAGCGGGCGGCCCGGGCTGACGCGGCCATTCTGGCAGTGCTGGACGACTACTATCTGACGCCCGTCTTTGACACCGACGGCGACGGCGTGCCGGACCAGAACCGGCTCGGGCAGGCCGGGGAGGAGAACGCCCCCGCCCGGGCGGCCTTCGGCAGCGCCGCAGACGCGCTGAGCGGCGTGACCGGAGGCCTCCGCGACCTGAACGACCGGCTGGCGTGCCTGGACCCGGTGGAGCTCCCAAAGCCGGACAGCAGCTACTACCAGACCACTGACGCGCTGCTCCAGTCCCTTTCGGGTATCTCCGGCGGCCTGTCAAAGCTCGGCGGCGTCATCCGCTCAGGCAGCACGGCGCTGCGCGACGACATTCTGGCCGTCAACGACCAGTTCAACCGCGTCATGCTCCTGGTGGTCAAGGCCATCACCGGCGACACGAACGAGGAAATTTTGCAGGACGTCTCCCTGGAGGACACGGAGGAGACCACCGAGGGCAAGACCGCGGACTCCGTCAACTACGGCGCGATTCAGGGCGACCGCAACGTCGGCGGCGTCTGCGGCGCGCAGGCCATCGAATACGATTACGACCTCGAGGGCGACCTGACCTCCGGCCTCGCCGGGGCCAACAAGATCCTCTCCTCGACCTACCTCACCCGCTGCGTTATCCGGGACTGCGAGAACCGCGGCTCCGTCACGGCCAAGAAGGACGCCGCTGGCGGCATCACGGGCCGGATGGAGCTGGGGGCCGTGCTGGACTGCCGGGCCTATGGCACCGTGGAGAGCATCGACGGCGGCAAGGTCGGCGGCATCGCCGGACTGTCCTACACGGTCATCCGGGACAGCTATGCCATGTGCGCTCTGTCGGGCCTCGACCACGTGGGCGGTATCGCGGGCCTCGGCCATGACATCGCGGGCTGTGCGACCCTCATCCGTGCGTCGGAGGAGGCCGCCTGCACCGGGGCCATCGCCGGAGAGGCCGACGGGACCCTGACGGACAACTGCTTCGTCCACGAGACCCTGGGCGGCGTGGACGGCATCAGCTACGCCGGGTCCGCGGAGCCGGTCAGCTATGACGCGCTCTGCGGCCGCAGCGGCGTGCCCGCGGAGTTCCGGACGCTGACGCTGACCTTCGTGGCCGACGGCGAGATCGTAAAGACACTGCGCTTCGCCTACGGCGCGGACCTCAGCGAGGCGGAGCTGCCGGAGGTGCCCGAGAAGGAGGGCTATACCGGAAGCTGGCCCGATTATGACTACCGCGACCTCCGGTTCAGCGACACGCTCACAGCGGAGTACGTCTCCCAGCGCACGACCGTGGCCACGGACCAGTCCCGGCCCGGCGACGAGCATCCGCTGGCCCTGGCGGAGGGGCGCTTCGGCCCCAAGGCCTCGCTGCTGCTGACGGCCTCGGAGGCGGAGCCTCCGGCGGGTGCAGAGGTGCTGGAGCAGTGGGTGCTTCGGCTCACGCCGGACTGCGCCGAGGAAGATACCAGTCATGTGATCCGCTACCGGACGCCGGAGACGGCGCGCCGCGGCGCGGGCGTGAAGCTCCTGGTCCGGATGGACGGGGAATGGAGGACCGTCTCCGCCCAGGAGAGCGGCAGCTACCTCGTCTTCGAGGCCGAGGGCGACACGGTGGAGTTCTGCGCCGTGGAGACGGCTGGCAGCGCCGGTCCGTACCTGGCCGCCTGCCTGGGCGGCGCAGCGCTGCTCGGCAGCGTGCTCCTGCTGGGCAGAAAGCGCCGCGCAGCCAAAAAAGCCAGAGCCGCAGCAGGGAAGCCCGAGGCCGGACCCTTGCCGGAACCGTCCGCCCCGGAGGAGACCCCCGCCGCGCCCAAATGAGTGAAAAGCATCCCGAAGCTGATCCCCAGGCCGCCCCGCACCCCGGAGCGGCCTGGGAATAAAAATAATGCTTGACAAAGCGTCTGCACGGTGCTATTATAAATAAGCTCACATGAGAGCAGTGCATATCGCGGGGTAGAGCAGTTGGTAGCTCGTCGGGCTCATAACCCGGAGGTCGTTGGTTCAAGTCCTTCCCCCGCAACCAGATCGAAGCACCCCTACAGCCAAGCTGTAGGGGTGCTTTTTTGCGCCCCGGCGGCGGGGGCGTGCGGCGGTCGGAATTGCAGGATAAAAAATTGTGTCCCCCAGAGGGATTTTTGTGCGCGGATTTGTGGAAAAGGGCGGTTTTTTTCGGCGGCGGGGCGGAATGCGGCGGAATTGCTTGTATTCTTGGGCGAGATGCGATAGAATAAAAAAGACGCGAAACCGATCAATTTCCGGACCGGCACCGGCTCCGTCGGACGCCGGTCTCAGACGAGAGGAGAATCCTATGAACGGAACAGTAACAAAGCTCTGCGATATCGCAGCCATTGAGATCCCGGCGGAGCTTACCGCGCTCCATGTGGACGAGGCGCAGCTCGACGCGGACGTTGCCCGTCTTTCCCTGCGCTATGCCAAGGAGGAGCCTGCGGCGCGCGTGGACGTGGACGACGTCGTACGCGCCAGCGCCGACTGCTATGCGGACGGGCGCACCGTGCTGCTCTATCCCGGCGTGTCCATGCCCGGCGCAGAGGCGGCGGAGCTTGCCGTGATCGGCGCCGCTGCCGGCGATACGGTGGAGACGGAGCTTTGCGGCCGGCCCGCGAAGCTGACCATTCAGAGCATCACCCGCCGGTTCCCGGTGCCCGTGACCGACGCGCTCATCGCGTCCCTCGGCATCGAGGGCGTCAAAACCGTGGCGGACTACCGCGCCCAGCTCCGCGAAAAGGCGCTAAGCGACGCAAAGATGGAGCAGCACAAGGCGATCATCCGCTACTTCCTCGACGAGATCGAGGCGGGCAGCGAGTTTTCCTACGACGAGGCGGAGATGGATGCCTTTGTGAAGAAGAGCATCGCGGAGGCGGCTGCCTACGGCGCGCTCGACGCGGGCATGGACGAGGCGATGCTGCGCGACTCGGTGATCGGGCAGCAGAAGCAGTCGTGGGCGGCGGAGGAGCTTTGCCGCCGGCGCGGCATGATGCCGGACGAGGCGGCGATCGAGGCGGAGGCGGATCAGATGCTGGAAATGATGCAGATGATGGGCGAGCCCGCCCCCTCGCGCGAGGAGATGCTCGAGGCTGCGCGCCAGAACGCGGCGATGACGGCGTTCTTTGCCTGTCTCGACGAGATCATTGCGGAAAAGCTGGGAGGCTGACATGGGAACTGTGGAACTGAAAGCAAACGAATGGAAGGACTTTGCCGCGAACCATGAATACGCGGTCATCGACTGCTCCGGCGACAATTGCGTTGCCTGCCTGATGCTGGAGCCGGTCTACAACGCGGTGGCGGACACGCTGCCCGGCATCGCCTTCGGACACATCAACATCACGCAGCATCCGGAGATCGCGGAGCAGTACGGCATCAACGCCATGCCGACGCTGCTCTATTTCCGCCGCGGCGAAAAGGTCTACGAAAGCGGCGGCAGCATGGAGCGGGAGGCGCTCCTTGCGGAAATCTCGCAGCTTCTCTACGGAGAGGCGTAAGGAGGGATCACGATGGGAAAGGTACGCCTCAACGACGACCGCGAAACCGTTGCGGTCGTGAAGGAAGGTCTGAAGCGCACGGGCGGCTACTGTCCCTGCCGCCTCGAGCGCAAGCCGGAATACAAGTGCATCTGCGAGGAATTCAAGCAGCAGATCCAGGATCCGGACTTTGAGGGCTACTGCCATTGCAGGCTCTACTATAAGGAGAAGTGAGAGACATGAAAAAGCTGATCTGTGCCCTGCTGGCACTCTGTCTGGTCTGCTCATTTGCAGGCTGCTCGCTGTTCAGCGACAGCTCCGTTGCCAAGCTGGGCGACTACACGCACAAGGACCCCAAGGGGCTTTCCTATGACACGCGCATCGTGCTCAAGAACGAGCGCTTCGGCAGCTCGCTGGAGGAGCTGGTGAACTCCCTCGCCTACCCGGACACGATGGTCTGCGACGAGAGCGGCAGCCCCACCGGCATGTATGACTACGACCCGGAGACCGGTCTCGCCCTCGGCTACACGGACCTGTTCACCGGCGAATACACCGCCTTTGCAGCGGGAGAAGAGGTCGATCTCGGGAAGCCCGACGAATCGCAGATGATCTCGCTCGGCGACGCCACGCTCTACTTTGTCGTCTACGGCGACAAGGACGAGACGGTTGCCTGCGACATGTATGTGATGCCCGCCAGCGCCGGTGACAAGGACACCGTGTGCAGCGCCGTCAGCACGGCATACGGCGTGGAGCTGGAGGCGGAAAGCGACACCGTGCTGAAAGCATCCATGGACAAGGCTGCCATCGCCGCCGAGCTGGACGAGCTTGAGAGCCAGGGCTACGGCATTGCCGGCAGGGACGCGAAGTCCTATGCGCTCCTGCTGCAGCAGATGTACGGCGTCCGCGAGGACGGCGGCGTCAACCCCTACAAGCCCTACGACGGTCACGAGGATCCCGCAGACCTCGACTTTGACGAGCGCGTCGTGCTGACCGGCTCCGGTCAGGCGGCGGTCGAAACGCAGTATGTGGACGACGTTTCCTCCCTGACCGACTTTGTCTACGGCAAGGACGGCGAGGTGGTCGCACACTACTCCTACTACGAATGCCCCTCCAAGGAGGCGGCGGACCGGCTCATGGACTACCTCATCGGTGCGGAGCGCGTTGACGACACCGTGGTCATGGTCGCCTCCACCGGTGCGGAGATGGAGCAGACGCTGACGATGCTCACGGGCTACAACGTCATCAAGGACAAGTCCGTGGACGAGTACGTCCGGATGATCGAGGAGACGTATTACTCCTCCGTCTGCGAGGAATAAGCTGCGGCGCTGCGGGTGCCCTGCGGGCGGAAACGCTGCGCACGGCGCCCGCAGCGCTTTTATAAAGGAGAACGACTATGAATAAAAACGATGCGCCGCAGCAGCGCGGCTTCCGCGCACTGCTGCGCACCATCGGGAGGCTGCATCTGCCGTGGGTCTGGATCGCCATTGCGCTGGCGCTGAATCTGGCGCTCAACACGCTGCTGCTGGAGCTGCCGGACACCACGGCGGATCTCATGAGCGGAACGCTGGACAGCGCCGCCGTCACCAAGGCGATCCTCTATTATCTGAGCTTCGGGCTTCTGTCCTTTGTCGTGGTGGCGGGGCAGGTGCAGGCGCAGTCCTTCGGCGTCCGGCGCGCGCGCGGCAGCCTCTGGAACAAGATGCTGGGACTCCGGATGGACTTTTTTGACCGCAACGATCCCTCCGATCTCATGAGCGCCGTCATCAACGACCTCGGGAATGCCGTGCAGGATTTTATCAACATCCTCATCTACTTCATCCCCGACCTTTACTACATCGTGATGGCGCTGGCGCGCATCGGACGCTACCACTGGATCCTCGCGGCGTCCTGCTTCGCCATGCTGCCGCTCAAATACCTCTACGCCCTGATCATGGGCAGGAAGTTCCGGAAAAGCACCGCGCAGGTCTACGGACGCATCGGCGTGCTGACCAGCTTCCTTGCCGACCGCATCAGCCACCTGCCGCTCATCAAGACCTACACGAACGAGCGCGCGGAGGACGTGAGCGGCGAGACGGCGGCGAAGGGACTGCTTGCCGCCAACATGAAGATCGTCCACCTCGACAACCTGCTGACGGCGGCGGCGTCCGTGCTGGGGATCCTCCAGAAGTTCATCGTCATCGTCGTGGCAGTCGTCCTGCTGCAGCAGGGCAAGATCGACATTGCGATGTGGCTCGCCTTCTTCCTCTTTTCCCAGAACCTCTTTGTGCGGATGGATGAGCTGTTCGACCTCTGGGTGCGCATCAAGGGGATGCAGGGCAGCTTCGACCGCACCACCGGGATCATGGAGGCAGAGGACGAATCCGGCGGCACGCTGCCCTTCCCGGAGACGGGCGACATCTGCTTCGACCATGTGACCTTCACCTATCCGGAGACGGACAGCCCTGCGCTGCGCGATGTGTCCTTCACGATCCCGCGCGGCGGCGCCGCCGCCATCGTGGGGCTGTGCGGCAGCGGCAAGACCACGGCGATCAGCCTGCTTGAGCGGTTCTACCGTCCGGATTCCGGCACGGTCTCCCTCGGGGAGACGGATATTTCCCGGCTCTCCCTCGCCGACTTCCGGCGCCATTTCGCCTACGTCCAGCAGGGTGCGGGCTGCTTCGGCGGCACGCTGCGCGAGGCGCTGACCTACGGCATCGACCGCAGCGTTTCGGACGAGGAGATCCTTGCGGCGGCGGAGAGGACCGGCTTCGGAGAATACCTTGCCCTCTGCGGCGGCTGCCTCGATACCGAGGTGTCAAGCGGCGGCGCCTCCATGTCCGGCGGACAGGCGCAGCGTCTGGCGCTGACGCGGGAGCTGCTCCGCGGCGGCGACATCATCCTGATGGACGAGCCGACCTCCGCGCTGGACGTCCGGAAGATCGGAAGAG
>CALICR010000017.1 GCA_938049125.1 uncultured Clostridia bacterium | reverse complement strand
CCTTGCGCAGCAGGTAGAACAGGCCGTCGGTCTTGGAGCGTGCGGCCATGCCCTTCACGCCAAAGCAGTTGGAGGCGGCAAGCCCAGCGATGTTCCGGTAGACGTTGCTCTCCACTGTGATGGTCCCGTATTCTGTTTCCTGGCGAATCATAGCGAAACCTCCTTTGCGGTTTTTGCCCCGGCTGGGGCGGGGAGGGCCTTCTCAGACCATGGAAGGCTCCCAGCAGGCGGGCGCTTTAATGCCCATCAGCTTTACGACGGTCGGGGCGACGTTGGCGAGGCCGTAGGCGCCGTCCTGGATGGTGTGCTTCGTCTCCGGGTCGTAGATGATGAAGGGGACGGGATTCAGGGAATGGGCCGTGCGGATGCTGGTCTTACCCTTCTTGGTCTCGGTCATCTGGTCGGCGTTGCCATGGTCAGCGGTGACCAGGACGATATAGCCATACTTGTCGGCGGCTTCGAGGATCTTGCCGACGCCCTCGTCCACGGCCTCCATGGCGGTGATGACGGCGCTCATGACGCCGGTGTGGCCCACCATGTCTCCGTTGGGGAAGTTGCAGCGCAGGAAATCATACCGGTGGGAGGCCATGGCCTCGACCATTGCCTCGGTAATCTCCGCGGCCTTCATCTTGGGCTTTTCCTCGAAGGGGCAGACGTCGGAGGGAATCTCCACGTAGGTCTCAAGCTTCTCATCGACCTTGCCGGAGCGGTTGCCGTTCCAGAAATAGGTCACGTGGCCGTACTTCTGGGTCTCAGAGACGGCGTATTCCCGGACGCCCTGGGCGCAGAGCACCTCGGTCAGCGTATTCCGGATGACGGGCGGCTGGACCAGGTAGTGCTCGGGGATGTTGAGGTCGCCGTCGTACTGGAGCATACCGGCAAAGTGGACGCCGGTGTAGCCGGGACGGGCAAAGTGGGGGAAGTCCTTGCGGTCGAAGGCCAGGGAAATCTCCTGGGCGCGGTCGCCGCGGAAGTTGTAGAGCACGACGCTGTCGCCGTTCTCAATGCGGCCCACGGGCTCGCCGTTCTCGGCGATGACGAAGGCGGGCAGGTCCTGGTCGATGCAGCCGGTCTCCTGCCGGTAGGTCTCGATGGCCTCCTTGGCCGTCGGGAACTGGCGGCCCTCGCCGAGGACGTGGGTCTTCCAGCCTGCCTCGACCATGGGCCAGTTGGCCTGGTAGCGGTCCATGGTGATGGTCATGCGGCCGCCGCCGGAGGCGATGCGGTAGGAGTATTCGCCGCCGTTCAGCGAAGCGAGGACGTCCTCCAGCTGGTCCACATATTCCAGGGCAGAGGTGGCGGGCACGTCGCGGCCGTCCAGCAGGATGTGGCAGCGGGCGCGCTTGATGCCGGATTCCTTGGCCTTGCGGAGCAGGGCGAAGAGGTGATGGATGTTGGAGTGGACGTTGCCGTCGGAGAGCAGGCCCAGGAAGTGGAACGTCTTGCCGTGCCCGACGCAGTTGGCGACGAGGTCCTTCCAGGTCGCGGACTCGAAGAGCGTGCCGTTCTCGATGGACTCCTCGACGAGCTTCGCACCCTGGGAGTAAATCTGGCCGCAGCCCAGGGCGTTGTGGCCGACCTCGGAGTTGCCCATATCCTCATCGGTGGGCAGGCCGACGGCGGTGCCATGGGCCTTCAGCCAGGTATAGGGGCAGGTCTTGAAGAGACGGTCAAGGTTGGGGGTCTTCGCCTGGGCGACGGCATCACCGGGGCCGCCGTCCCCGCGGCCCACGCCGTCCATGACGACCAGGACAATGGGTTTCTTGTTCATAGATGTTCCTCCAGATAGTCGGCTGCGAAGGCGATCAGGGTGTCGCAGAACGGCTTGCCGTTCTTGGCCAGCAGGTCCCGGCAGCGCAGCGCGCCAAATTTTTCCTCAAAGGTTTTTAAGAATTCGCGGGAAGCCGTGCAGGTGCGGTTGTTCTCGTCGCCGTACCTCATGCCCAGGGCCATGAGCACGCCGGAGACGGTGCCGCAGGTCTCTCCGCAGCGCATCCCGCGGCCAAAGAACGCGCCCATCCGGTAGGCCGTATCCGGGTCCAGGCCGCTGAGGGCGCAGGTGCTGCAAAGGACGGACTGGCAGCAGTTGTTGCCGTGCTCCCGGTGCAGTGCCACGGCGGTCTCGGGAATCGTCATCAGACATCCTTCCTCTCCTGTTCGGGATTCGGGGCCGGACGCGTGGGCGCGGCCCCTCGATCCTGTCTATTTTACAACAAAACCTAGGTTCTTACAACTCCTAATTCTTGAATCCTGTCATTTCAGTTGAAAGTGTCAAAATTTCCGGCAAACAGAGCGGAAATTCTGGTACGAAGAGCGGGAGCGCGGCGCAGATCCGGGTCCCCGGTGAGATACCGGTCCGCGGCGGCCCGGGCGTCCGTGAGGACCGAGAGGTCCGCGGCAAGGTCTGCCACCCGGAACAGGGGCATCCCGTGCTGGCGCGCGCCGAAGAAGTCGCCGGGGCCCCGGAGGGCCAGGTCCGCCTCGGCGATGCGGAAGCCGTCGTTGGTGCGGCAGAACTGCCGCAGGCGCTCCAGCGTCTCCGGGTTCTTCTGGCCCGTGAAGAGGACGCAGTAGGATTTGTCCCGGCCCCGACCGACGCGGCCCCGGAGCTGGTGGAGCTGGGAGAGGCCGAAGCGGTCGGCGTTCTCGATGACCATCAGCGTGGCGTTCGGCACGTCCACGCCCACCTCCACCACGGTGGTGGACACGAGGATATCGAGCCGCCCCTCGGAGAAGGCGGTCATGACGGTGTCCTTGTCCGCGCCCTTCATCTGGCCGTGAAGCAGGCCGACGTGCAGGTCCGGGAACACGGTCCTTTGCAGCGTCTCGGCCCAGAGAACTGCGGATTTCAGGCTCTCATCCTCGCTTTCCTCGATGGCGGGGCAGACGATGTAGACCTGGTGGCCCTCCTGGACCTGGCGGCGGATGAAGGCCTGGATGCGCTGGCGCATGGACTCGCCCACGAGGAATGTGTCGATGGTCTGCCGCCCGGCGGGCTTCTCATCCAGCACGGAGACATCCAGGTCGCCGTAGAGGATCAGGGCCAGGGTCCGGGGGATGGGCGTGGCGGACATGACGAGGAGGTGGGGGTGGTCGCCCTTCTCCGAGAGGGCCGTGCGCTGGGCGACGCCGAAGCGGTGCTGCTCGTCGGTGACGACGAGGCCGAGGTTCCGGTAGGCAACGTCCTTCGAGATGAGGGCGTGGGTGCCGAGGACCGCCTGGACGTCCCCGGCAGCGAGACGCGCCTTGCAGGCCCGCTTTTCCGCCGCGGGCGTCGAGCCGGTCAGCAGGCAGCAGGAGACGCCGAGGGAAGCGAAGAGCGGCGCAAGCGTCGCATAGTGCTGCTCCGCCAGGATCTCCGTTGGGGCCATGAGGGCGGACTGACAGCCGCAGCGGGCGGCGCAGGCCATGGCGGCGGCGGCCACGAGGGTCTTGCCGCTCCCCACGTCGCCCTGAAGAAGGCGCTGCATGGG
>CALICR010000016.1 GCA_938049125.1 uncultured Clostridia bacterium | reverse complement strand
GACGCACTTGCAGGACGTGCACCAGTTGACGGGCATGGTGGTCTTGTAGGCCAGGCCGTGCTTGTAGAGCTGGAGGAAGATCCACTGGGTCCAGCGGTAGTAATTCGGGTCCGTGGTGTCCACGACGCGGTCCCAGTCGAAGCCATAGCCCAGCATCTTGAGCTGCCGGGTGAAATTTTCAATATTCTGCTTGGTGATGATCGCCGGGTGAATATGATTCTTGATCGCGAAGTTCTCCGTCGGCAGGCCGAAGGCGTCAAAGCCGATGGGGAACAGGACGTTGTAGCCCTGCATCCGCTTTTTGCGGGTGACGATGTCCATGGCCGTGAAAGGCCGCGGATGGCCCACGTGCAGGCCGGCGGCACTGGGGTACGGGAACTCAATGAGGCCGTAGAACTTCTTGCGGCTCTTGTCCCCAGTGACGGCGGCGAAGGGCTTCTTCTCCTCCCAGACGTCCTGCCACTTCTTTTCGATCCTTGTAAAATCGTATTTCATGTTTTTCCCTCTATTCCCTGCTGATCTCCGGGAGCGCCACGGGCACCGCATCGTTCCAGAGCCGCTCCAGATCATAAAATTTTCTCGTCTCGTTGGTGAACACGTGGACCACCAGACAGCCGAAATCCAGCAGCACCCAGGTGCCGCTGCGGTGGCCCTCCCGGCGGAGCACCGGTTCGCCCAGCGCATCCAGCGCAGCCTCCGCCGCGTCGCAGAGCGTCTTGACATGGGTGTTGGAGCTGCCGGTGCAGATCAGGAAATAATCCGCCAGCACCGAGAGGTCCGTGATCTCCAGAAGCCGGAGGTCGATCCCCTTCTTCGCGTCCAGCGCCTGGGCCGCTGCCAGCGCCACTTCCTTTGCCGTTCTCATTCGTTCACCGTGTTCCTTTCCGCCCGCGCCGGGGCAGTCTGATGGATTCGTTCCAGCTCGTAGGCGAGGGCGTGCTCCGAATCCGGATGGAGCAGCTGCCCGCGTTCCTCCACGAAGGCGATGGTCCGCCGGAGCGCCTGCCGCACCGCCGCGTCCAGGTCCTCCCGGGCCAGCCGCCGGAGATTCTCGACGCCGGGGTAGTCCCGGTTCGGCTCGATCATGTCCGCGAGGTAGAGAATTTTCTCCAAGCGCGTCATGCCCGCACGCCCCGTGGTGTGCCAGCGGATGGCGGCGCAGACCGCCTCCGATTCGCCGAAGAGCCGCCGCGCGGCGGCGGCGCCGGTCACGGCGTGGAGCACCGCTTCGTTTTTCCGGCTGAAATCGTCTACGAGAATACCATATTCTTCACATAAAATCAACTGTTCCGCGCCCGTGAGCTGCTTGGTCACGTCGTGCAGGATGCCCGCCCGGGCTGCGGCGGTCTCGTCCGCGCCCCAGCGCCTGGCCAGGGCCTGTGCCGTCTCGCAGCAGCCGAGGGCGTGGGCGCGGCGCTTTTCCTTGTGGCGGCTGAGGCTCGCGGTCCGCAGCGCCGGGAAGGGCAGGTTCTGGAGCAGCTCGCCGGTACGGTAGAGGCCGCGGCGCAGAATTTCCGCATAGACCGGCTCCGGCAGCAGCGTTTTTCCCGCCCGGTAGCAGAGCAGCCGCCGGACCTCCGAGGAGGAGATGTCCAGGGCGTCGTTCTCCAGAATTTCGACCTGCGCGCCGAGGGTCTCCTCCAACCGTGCCCGCTGGGCCGCGATGGCCGCAAGCTCCTCGGGCGGCGAGCTGCGCCGGTGGGCCAGCACCAGCGTCACCTCCGCCGCGATGGCCTCCGGCTCCCGCCAGCGGTCAAAGCTCAGGAACATATCCGTCCCCATCAGGAGGAACAGCCAGTCGCCGGGGAAGCGGCGACGCAGGGCGCGGACCGTCTCCGCCGTGTAGCTCTTGCCGGTCCGCCGCAGCTCCAGGTCCGAAACCTCCGCAAAGGGCAGGGCCTCTGCGGCCAGGCGGCAGAGGTGCAGCCGGGTCTCAGGGTCCGGCGACTCCTCCGCCAGCGCCTTGTGGGGCGGCTGGCCGTCGGGGATCACCAGGACCCGGTCCAGCCGCAGCGCCGCGGCGAAGGCCCGGAGCGCCCGGAGATGCCCCAGGTGCGGCGGGTTGAAGGTGCCGCCGTAGATGCCGATCCTCGCCATGGGCCGTCAGTCCTCCCGGGTCTTGTTTCTGCGGCGCTGCCGCTCGATGGACGCCTCAATGGCGGCCTGCTTGAAGTAGGCGTTCTTGCGCTCCCGCTCCTCCTTGACCTGCTTCCGGCGCTTCTGGACGCCGGCACGAACGGGGTTGACCGTCTTTTTCTTCTCCCGGGCGGCCCGCTCCTGGGCCTCCCGCTCCAGCTTCTTCGACTTCCGGTAGATGACGAACCGGGACCCGACGGTCTGGATGCCGTCGGCGCCGGTGGCCTCGCAGATGAGGTCCGAGGCCTCCCGGGCCGTCAGCAGCGCCGTCTCCAGCACGCGGCCCTTGACCAGCTCCTTCGACTCCAGGAGAATTTCCGTCTCCGCGATGAGATTGGGCGTGACGCCGCCCTTGCCTACGATCAGCGTGGTATCCAGCCCGTTGGCCCGGGTCCGGAGCTCCGCGCGTTCCTTTCCTGTCATTCCGCTTCCTCCTCCAAACGCGCCGCAAGCACCTGAAGTGCGCGGGCACGATG
>CALICR010000015.1 GCA_938049125.1 uncultured Clostridia bacterium | reverse complement strand
CCGCCCGGGCTTCGACGGACTCTATAACATCTATATGATGGAGGAGCTGCACACGGTGCTCTCCCTGGGCGGCGGCGGCATGAACAAGGTGAACCTGCCCGGCGGAAAGATCGTCCGGTTCCACAACCCCAAATACCCCAAGGAATACCTCGCCCAGCTGGACGACGTCCTCCGCCAAAAGGAGGAGATCTTCCGGCTGCTCGGAAAGGAGGACGGCAATGTCCATTGATCTTGACAAGCTGAATGCGGCCGTCCGTGAGGACCCCGCCGCCTTCCTCGCCCGCTGCGACGCCGCCTACGACGCCCGGGTCTTCGCCGCCGCGGCGAGGCTCAAGGAGAACCTGGGCCGCAGCCCCATCGTGTTGCTGGCCGGTCCCTCGTCCTCGGCCAAGACCACCACGGCGGGCCGCCTCCGCCATATGCTGCGCGGCATGGGCGTGCCCTGCCAGCTCATCAGTCTCGACGACTACTACCGCACCCGCACCGACGACAACTACCCCCGCACCGAGGACGGCAGGCCGGACCTCGAGGCCCCGGAGGCCCTGGACATCCCGCTCCTGAACCGCCATCTCGCCCGGCTCGAGGCCGGGGAGGAGATCGAGGTGCCCCGCTTCGACTTCGTGCGCCAGGCCCGGGCCGCGGACACGACGCCGCTCCGCATGGAGCCGGGCGGCTGCGTCATCTTCGAGGGCATCCACGGCCTCAACGACCTCTTCGCGGGCCACGAAAACGCCTTCCGCATCTACGTCAACGACGACAGCCACATCACCGAGCGCGGCAGGCGCGTCTTCGACAAGAACTGGACCCGGCTTCTGCGCCGCTGCGTCCGGGACCTCAACTACCGCGGCGCCTCCATCGAGTACACCCTCAGCCTCTGGGAGAACGTCCGCCGGGGCGAGCGGCTGTACATCACGCCCTACGTGAGCCGCGCCGACCTCACCATGGACACGTCCCTCGCCTACGAGGTGCCGGTGCTGGCCGCCTTCGCGGCCCCCTTCTTCGCAGACCTGCGCGTCACCTCGCCCCAGGCGGACCTCATCCGGGACATCCTCCTGCGGCTGGAGAAGTTTGAGTCCATCGACCCGGCCCTGGTGCCCGCCTCCTCCCTGCTCCGGGAAGAATTCATCAAATAAGTCAGAAGAACGAGGTGTTTTATGGATACACTATTTTCAGGCGTCACCGTCGTGACCATGGACGAGCAAATGCGCGTCCTCCTGGACGCCTTCGTGGGCGTCACGGACGGGAAGATCCGCTACATGGGCAATCAGGCCCCCGAAGAGCGCCCGCAGACCATCGTGGACGGCACCGGCATGGTGCTCATGCCCGGCCTCATCAACTGCCACACCCACCTGCCCATGTCCATCCTCCGGGGCTACGCCGACGACCTGCCCCTCGACAAGTGGCTGAACGACGCCATCTTCCCCCGGGAGGACCGGCTGGACGGCCGCGCGGCGAAGGCAGCGACGCTCCTCGGCATCGCCGAGTGCCTGCGCTTCGGCGTCACCTCCGTGTCGGATATGTACAACTTCTGCGACGAGATCGCCGAGGCCGTGGCCGAGAGCGGCATCAAGGCCAACCTCGCCCGGGGCACGCTGCTCTTCGACGAGGACAACTTCGACTTTGAAAAGGACGAGCGCTGCCGCGAGATGGTGGCCCTCCACGAGAAGTGGCACAACTTCGACCGGGGCCGCATCAAGGTGGACGCGTCCATCCACGCGGAGTACACCTCCGCCTGGCCCCTCTGGGAGGCCGTCGCCGAGTACGCCTACAGCAACAATCTCGCCATGCACGTCCACCTCTCGGAGACGAAGAACGAGCACGAGAGCTGCAAGGAGAAGTACGGCCTCACCCCGGCCCAGGTCCTCGACTGTCACCATGTGTTCGATAACGGCGGCATCGCCGCCCACTGCGTCTGGCTGGAGGAGGGCGACCGCAGGCTCCTCGCCAAGCGGAAGGTCTCGGCGGTCCACTGCCCCATCTCCAACGCCAAGCTGGCCTCCGGCTCCGCCGACGTCGTCGCCATGGTGAAGAGCGGCATGAACGTCTGCCTCGGCACCGACGGCGCGGCCTCCAACAATAACCTAGACCTCTTCGAGGAGATGAAGGCCGCGGCCCTGCTGGCCAAGGCCAGGAGCGGCGACCCCACGGCCCTGAACGCCCAGGCGGCGCTGATGATGGCCACGGTCTGCGGCGCGCGGGCCCAGCGGCGGGAGCGCGAGTGCGGTATGGTCAAGGTGGGCATGGACGCGGACCTCATCCTCGTGGACTTCACCCAGCCCCACCTCATCCCCTGCCACAACGTCGTCTCCAACCTCGTCTACGCGGCCTCGGGCCACGACGTCTGCATGACCATGGTGCGCGGAAAGATCCTCTACGCCGCCGGGAAATACCAGACCATCGACCTCAAGGAAGTCATGAAGGAGCTGGGCGGCTACGCCATGCCCAAAGTCTTTTCGGAAAAGGACTGATCGCCTATGAAACCCATGAAACAGCAGAGCTTCCTGCAGGGCGCGGGGATCCTGGCGCTGGCGACCATCGTGGTCAAGATCATCGGCGCGTTCTACAAGATCCCCCTCAACAACATCATCGGCAAGGAGGGCTACACCTATTTCCTCCAGTCCTATGACATCTATTCCCTGCTGCTGACGCTCTCCACCGCCGGTCTGCCCGTGGCCATGTCGCGGATGATCGCCGCGGCCCAGGCCCGGGGCAACCTGGCCCAGGTGCGGCGCATCCAGTCCGCCGCCACCCGCGTCTTCCTGCTGCTGGGCGTCGCGGGCGCCGCGGTCATGATGCTGCTGTGCAGGCCGCTGGCCAGCCTCATGGGCATCCCCGACGGCTCCCTGGCCATTCTGGCCCTCGGCCCCGCGGTGCTGTTTGTCTGCCTGAACTCGTCCTTCCGCGGCTTCTTCCAGGGCCAGAGCATCATGACGCCCACGGGCCTCAGCCAGGTCATCGAGGCCGCCTGCAAGCTCGTCCTCGGCCTCCTGCTGGCCTCCCTCATCCAGAAGTCCACCGGCGACATCATCAAGTCCGTGTCCGGGGCCATCCTCGGCGTCACCATCGGCTCCGTGCTGGCCTTCTTCTACCTCTATGTGGAGTACCGGCGCTATGCCCCGGGCCTCAACGACCACGGCCGCACCCGGCCCTCCAAGTCCCTGCGCGGCACGGTCCGGGAGCTGCTGGACATCGCCATCCCCATCACCCTCGGCTCCGCCGGCCTCCAGGTCATCAGCCTCATCGACAACGCCCTGGTGCTCCGCCGCCTCTCCGCCGCGGGCTTTGACTACGAAGCGGCCAAGGGCCTCCGCGGCCTCTACGGCACGGCCCAGACCCTCTTCAATCTGCCCGGCGCGTTGGTGCTGCCCTTCACCATCAGCATCATCCCCGCCATCACCGCCTGCCTCACCCGCCGGGACCATAAAGGGGCCCAGCGCCTCGAGAGCTCCGCCGTGCGCATCATGACGCTGCTCATCCTGCCCTGCGGCGTGGGCCTCGGCGTCCTCGGCCAGCCCATCGTGCGGATGCTCTACTCGGCCTACTCCGACACGGACGTCAAGACCGCGGGCACCCTGCTCACCATCATTTCCATCGCCGTCATTCTCAACGGCCTCGTGCTCCTGCTCAACGCCATCATGCAGGCCCACGGCTTCGTGTCCCTGCCCGTGGCCAACATGATCCTCGGCGGCATCGTGAAGGTCATCGTGAACTTCATCCTCGTGGGGATGCCCAAGGTGAACATCTACGGCGCACCCATCGGCACCGTGGTCTGCTTCCTGGTCATCACGGTCCTGGACCTCTTCTGCCTGAACCGGGTGGTCCGGCGGCCGCCGAAGGTCCTCCGTCTGATGCGCAAGCCCGCCGTGGCCTGCGCCGCCATGGGCGCGGCGGCCTGCTTCGTCAACCGCCTGCTCTCCGGCGCACTTTCGCCGCGCATCGCCTGCCTCGGGGCCATCGTTGCGGCGGCGGCGGTGTACTGCGTCATGGTCGTCGCCCTGCGCATCATCACCTATGCCGACTGCCTGCTGCTGCCAAAGGGCAAAAAAATTGCAAAAATTTTGAAAATTCGCTGATTTTTCCGCAGAATTTTCCCGGATCACCTTGCGAAAGAGGAAAAATTATGGTAAATTTTACAAGCAAAGACCGCTACTCCTATGAGGACCTGCTGGAGATCATGCGCATTCTCCGCGCGCCGGGCGGCTGCCCCTGGGACGCCGCCCAGACCCATGGCTCCATTCTGCGCAACTTCCAGGAGGAGACCTACGAATTCTGCGAGGCCGCCCAGGCCGACGACCCCGCCCATATGTGCGAGGAGCTGGGCGACGTGCTGATGCAGGTGGTGTTCCACGCCAGGATCGAGGAGGAGCGCGGCCGCTTCTGCATGGAGGACGTCTGCGACGGCATCTGCAGGAAAATGATCTTCCGCCATCCCCACGTCTTCGGCGCGGCCCACTGCGACACCCCCGACGAGGTGCTCACCACCTGGGACGCCGTCAAGCGCGAGGAGAAGGACCAGCGGACGGTCACGGACACCCTGAACGCCGTGGCGCGGAACCTCCCCGCCCTCTGGCGCGCCGAGAAGATCGAGCGCAAGGCCGCCAAGGCCGGCTTCCACTGGGCCTCCGTCCGCGGCGCCCTCGCCAAGCTGGAGGAGGAGGTCCATGCGCTGCGCGCCGCCGTCGAAGCGGGCGAGGGGCAGGAGGAGGAGCTGGGCGACCTGCTGCTCGCCGCCTGCGCCGTCGCCTCCCGGCTGGAGGCAGACCCCGAGGCCGCCCTGCACGCGGCCTGTGAAAAGTTTATCCGCCGCTTTGCCCGGGTGGAGGAGTCCGCCGGGGAGCAGGCGCTGACCGGCCTGTCCGAGGCGGAGCTGTCCGCCCTGTGGCAGCGGGCCAAATCCGAAACAACAAAGGAGAAAGATGCAACATGAACCGTACCGAACTCATCGCCGCCGTCGCCGAAAAGGCCGGCCTCACCAAGAAGGACGCCGAGCAGGCCGTCCTCGCCACCCTTGACACCGTCGCCGCCGCCATGGCCGCGGGCGACAAGGTCCAGCTCGCCGGCTTCGGCACCTTCGAGACGAAGCAGCGCGGCGCCCGCCAGGGCATCAACCCCAAGACCCGCGAGACCATCGAGATCCCCGCCGCCACCGTGCCCGTCTTCAAGGCCGGCAAGGGTCTGAAGGACAAGGTCGCGAAGTAACCATGCGGCTGGACAAGTACCTGAAGGTCTCCCGCCTCATCAAGCGGCGGACCGTGGCCAACGAGGCCTGCGACGGCGACCGCGTCACCGTCAACGGCAAGCCCGCCAAGGCGTCCTACGACGTCAAGGTCGGCGACCAGA
>CALICR010000014.1 GCA_938049125.1 uncultured Clostridia bacterium | reverse complement strand
TGAACAACCTCTCGGACGCATCCGGCTCCGTGGTGACGCTGCTGGGCTTCCGCATGGCCGCGAAGCCTGCGGACGAGGAGCACCCCTACGGCCATGCCCGGGTCGAGTACCTGGCGGGCCTCATCGTCTCGGCCCTCATCCTCGTCATCGGCCTGGAGCTGGCGAAGACCTCGGTGGGAAAAATCCTCCATCCCGAGGCGGTCCGTTTCTCCGCGGCGCTGGCGGTGGTGCTGGTGCTGTCCATCCTGGTGAAGCTCTGGATGGCGGCCTTCAACCGCTCGCTAGGGAAGGAGATCGGCTCCACGACCCTGCTGGCCGCCGCAGCGGACAGCCGCAACGACGTCATCGCCACGGCGGCGGTGCTGCTTTCCTGTGTCGTCGGCGCGCTGACCGGCGCGAAGATCGACGGATATATGGGCCTGCTGGTGGCGCTGTTTATCCTCTGGTCCGGCATCGGCATCGCCAAGGATACGCTGGACCCGCTGCTGGGCGCGGCCCCGGACCCGGAGCTGGCCGGGACCATCCGCAAGGACCTGCTGGCGGAGCCGCTGGTGCTGGGCGTCCACGATCTGATGATCCACGACTACGGCCCGGGGCGGAAATTCGCCTCGGTTCACGCGGAGATCGACGCAAGGGAGGATGTGCTGGAGGCCCACGAGGCACTGGATGAGCTGGAGCGCGCCTGTATGCGGGACCACCGTGTCCACCTCACGATCCACTATGATCCGGTGGTGACGGATGACGCCGTGCTGAACCGGATGCAGAGGAAGGTCCGCGGCATCCTGGCGGAGCTGGACCCGCGGCTGACGGTTCACGATTTTCGGATGGTCTGCGGCAAGCGCCATACGAACCTCATCTTCGACGTGGTGGTACCCTACGACCTGAAGCCGCGGCTGGAGGCCATCCGGCAGGAGACGGCCCGCCGCGTCCAGGCCGGGGAGGAGACCCGATACCACACCATCATCAACTTCGATGACGGTGCCTTCAATCAGGAATAACAGACCGCACCGCGTCCCGGACCCGGGGCGCGGTGCGTATATAATATAGCTCAGGCGGAGCGGTCGGCCCCGGCACGGATCTGGTCCAGGGCGATGGCGCGCTGGTGGACGATGGGCTTCCAGCCCACGCGGCGCTGGACGAGAGCCGTCAGAGAGATGGGGATGTAGGTGAGCATAAAGAGAGGGAAGGTGAAGGCGTAGAGCACCTTTTTCCAGGCCGGAGCGTAGATGTGCTTCCACTCCGTGGCCGTGGTGATGAGGCCGATTACAAAGAGCGCTGCGCAGCTGTTCAGCAGCAGCTCGGCGGCGGAGAGCAGCGCCACCCCGGCGGGCTGCCCCCGGAGCACCGAGAGGCCCAGGGCCGCGAGATTCAGCAGCAGGCCGCCGATGGAGAGCACCGCCGCGGGCATGATGCACATGCCCATGTCGAAGCAGGAGAAGCTGCCGTGCAGCATCCCGCGCACCAGCTCCGTGCCGTAGCGGCGGAAGACCTGGAGGTAGCCCTTGGCCCAGCGCAGCCGCTGGTGCCAGGACTGGCGGAACGTCACGGGCTGCTCGTCGTAGAGCACGGCGTCGCGGCAGAACCCGATGGTCTTTCCGGCGCAGACGTGGTGGACCGTAAACTCGATGTCCTCGGTCAGCAGGAAGAAGTTCCAGCCGCCGGTCTCCTCGATGACCTCCCGGGAGAAGAGGAAGCCGGTGCCGGAGACGGCGCAGCTCGTGCCGAGGCGCATCCGCGCGTCGTTGAGGTAGCGGGACTCCCGCAGGAACCAGAGGGCGTAGCCCGCGGAGATCCAGTTGTCGCCGTAGTTCTTGGAGTTGCGGTAGCTGGTGACGATGGGGTAGCCGTCGGAGAAGGTCCGGTTCATCTCCTCGATGTAGTGCTCGTCCAGCACGTTGTCGGCATCGAAGACGAAGAAGGCATCGTAGCGGCTCCGGTCGATGTGCCGGAGAAGCCAGGCGAGGGCGTAGCCCTTGCCGACGAGGACCTTGTCGAAGCGCTCCAGCACCGTGGCCCCGGCCTCGGCGGCGACGGCGGCGGTGCGGTCCGTGCAGTTGTCGGCTACCACGAAGATGTCCACCAGCGAGGCGTCATAGCTTTGGTGCCGGAGGCTCGCGATCAGATTGCCGATGACGGCCTCCTCGTTGCGGGCGGAGATGAGCACCGCGAAGCGGTGCAGCCGCGCCGGTGCGCGATGGGGCCGCGGGCCCAGCAGCAGCGGCACCAGAATGTAGCAAAACTGGTAGGCGTAGCAGAGAAAAAACAGCGCCGTAATGACGGCATTGAGCGTTTTGATGGCAGTCATAGCGTCCTCCTGTCCGGGCCGCCCCGCGACCCCTGTCAGATCCTGGCGCTATTATACCCCCGCCACCCGTTAAGAAAAAAGACGCGAACCCATTAAGGTTTTTTTAAGATTTGTTCCCGATAAAGAGTTGAAACTTTTTGCGGCTTCTTACGTCTCTATCAATAGAAATGCTCTTTTGAAGGGGGCCAACCGTATGAGAACGAAAGCCTTGATCGCTGCGGCAGTTCTCCTGGCCGTTTTGACGGCAGCCGTGATGATCCCGAAAGGGAAAAGGCCTTATAGAGAGTTAAACGCGTCCGATATCGTTTCCGCAGCAGTCTATTTGGGCCCGCCCGACCGGACAGTCCGGATCGCAGATCTGGAAGAGCTTGCCTCCTATCTGAATGATATTGTTATTTATCATAAAGACAACGGATATACGGATTATTGCGGCCAAACGGTTCGGTTCACACTCACAATGGCGGATGGGTCTCAGGTGGAACTTACAGCCTTCAGCCCATTTGTCATCATCAATGGCACGGGATATCGGGCAGAGTATGAGCCGTGTGAGCGGCTCAGCCGCTATGCGAATCAATTGCTGAATGCCAAATGAAAAAACAGTATATCAGGGTCAGAGGGCAGACCATCTGCCCGGCAGGCGTAAGGTCCCGGCCCGCAAAGGGATAAGCTGGAGGACCCGGGACAGAGAAAGCGGCCCGCAGACGTGCTGCGGGCCGCTGGGTCCTTATTTGGAGGCCGTTTCCTCCGGCGGGGCGGTGTGCTTGGCGAGGTCCTCAAGGGCCTGCTGCATGGCGTTGTAGGTCGCCTCGTTGACGCGGCCGAGGTAAGCGGAGTCGTAGAGCTCCATGGCCTGGGAAATCTCCAGGGTCTGGAAGCGGTTCGCGGCGTCCTCGCCGAAGTCGGCCAGGTAGACCGGCACGTAGTCGGTGCTGCCGATGGTGGTCTTGCCCGTGTCCAGGTCCTTAACGAATTCGAGATTCAGCACCACGCTCTCGCGGGTGTAGGTCTCGTCATCGGAGGAGAGGAAGTTGCCGAGGCTATAGGCCACAAAGACGTCCTTTTCCTCGCCGGAGGCCGTCGTGACGTGCTGGGTCTCCATGGGGCCGACCATGTGGGAATGGGAGCCGAGGATGACGTCGACGCCGTTCGTGAACATCAGCTTGGCAATGTCCTTCTGGGACTGACTGACGGTCATGCGGTACTCGCTGCCCCAGTGGACCATGGCGACGATGACGTCCGGGTCCAGGGCCTGGGCCTCGTCGATGACGGCGAGAATGGCGTCCCGGTCGATTTTCTGGTAGGCGGTGTTGTAGTCCGTGTAGAGCAGGCT
Source organism: uncultured Clostridia bacterium (assembly GCA_938049125.1). GTDB lineage: Bacteria > Bacillota > Clostridia > Oscillospirales > Oscillospiraceae > RGIG3159. Next base: position 11,344 of record CALICR010000014.1, on the reverse strand, counting down.
GGCGCAGTATTCGCTGCCCGTGGGGATGGACATGCCGCCGAAGCCCTTGGTGAAGGCGAAGAAGGCGATGCGGATGCCGTTGACCTCCCGCAGCACCACGTGGCCCGCGTCGTTCAGGGCCGCCTGGGTGCCGAAGGTGCCGAGGGCCGTGAGGCCGTTCGCCTGGAGCGTGTTCAGGGTGGAGCGCAGGCCGGAGATGCCGCCCGCGAGGCTCTTGGAGTTGGCGGTCTGGAGCAGGTCGAAGCCGGCAGAGCCGAGGGCCGCGGCCAGGGAATCCGGGGCCGAGGCGTTCTCGCCGCCGTAGGGCGAGCCGGAAAAGGTCAGCTCCAGGTTGCCGACGGTGAGGTCCGCGCCGCTGAGCAGCGGGGTCACGTTCAGAAGGCAGCTCCCGAAGTCGTAGCTGCCGTCGGACTGGAGCGCGTCGGCGGCCAGCACGTCGCTGATGGTGAGATCGCCCACGGCGGCCAGGGTGGCGGTGGCCGTGTTGGTGGGGGCCGGGGCCTCCGCCTGGGGCGGCTGGGCCGGGGCCTGGCTCTTCAGATAGAACGCGAGCACGCCGACCACGGCCAGAATGGCGGCAATCAGAAAGAGCGGGCTTCCGGAGAAAGAACGGCGCGGCCGGTCCTGGGAACGGGGTTGATTCAAGAAAAGCCCTCCTTTCTGCGGGGTTTATCGTGCGCTTTTCTATTCTACAATACCCGGCGGGTTTGGGCAATAAGAAATTATGTAAATCTTTTCGGCAAAATTTGAACACAATGACCATAGCGGGCCGAAAGTGGGCAGACCTGGGCCGATTTCGGGTTGGCGAATGGGAAAAGCTGTGGTATAATAGGCCGAAAACCGGCGAAGGCCGAACGGGGGAACAGCCATGGCAAGGAACAAGAGAACGGGCCGCGGCCCGGGGAAGAAGCGCGTCGCGCTGGCTACGGGTCTGGCGCTGGTGCTGCTGGCGGCGCTCATCGCGGGTATGGCCGCGGTGCTGGGGGAGCTGCGGCTCCAGCGGCAGGCCGCCGCGGCGGGCATCTCCCGCTTTTCCCGGGACATCCCGCGGAATCCCTACGCGGCGGAGCACTTTTCCATGGAGAACGGCCGCGCCGCCTATGAGGACGAGAGCTGCCGCACCGAGACGGGCATCGACGTCTCCGTCCACCAGGGCGTCATCGACTGGCAGGCCGTGGCCGGGGACGGCATCGACTTCGCGGTGATCCAGGCGGGCTACCGCGGCTATTCCGACGGCGGCCTGGGCGAGGACGAGCAGTTCCGCGCCAACCTGGAGGGCGCCCGGGCCGCGGGCATCCCCACCGGCGTCTACTTCTTCTCCCAGGCGGTGAACGAGGCGGAGGCCCGGGACGAGGCCGAATTTGTGCTCTCCCTGCTGGACGGCACGGCGCTGGACCTGCCGGTCTTCTATGACTGGGAGCGCATCGAGTCCGATACGGCCCGGACGGAGCAGGTGGACGGCGACACGGTGACGGCCTGCGCGGCGGCCTTCTGCGAGACCATTGAGGCCGGCGGCTATGACGCCGGGGTCTACTTTAACCAGAACTACGTCTACACCTTTGTGGACCGGAGCAAGCTGCTCAATTGGCCCCTCTGGCTGGCCCAGTACCAGAGTGCGCCCGACTTTTTCTACGACTTCTCCTATTGGCAGTACACAGACAGCGGGTCGGTCGCGGGCATCTCCGCCCCGGTGGACCTCAGTCTCCGGTTCCTTCCGAAAGACAACAGCGACGGCTCCTAGAGCCGCCGCTGTTTTTGTATATTATATAGTATCCGCTTATTCTGCGGCCTCGGCCAGACGGGCGATGCTGCCGACGCCGTCGAGGACCATGGTGGGCTGGTAGGCACAGGCCTGGACCGTCTCCTGGGTGGAGACGCCGGAGAGCACGAGCACCGTGTCCGCGCCGCTCTCGAGACCGGCGATGACGTCGGTGTCCATCCGGTCGCCGACGATGACGGCGTCCTCGGAGTGGCAGCCCAGCATCCGGAGGCCCGTGCGCATCATGAGGGGGTTCGGCTTGCCGCAGAAGTAGGCGTGCTTGCCGGTGGCCAGCTCGATGGGGGCGATGAGCGCGCCGCAGGCCGGGGCGATGCCGTGCTCGATGGGGCCGGAGACGTCGGAGTTCGCGCCGATGAGCTTCGCGCCGTGCAGCACGAGGTTCGTGGCCTTGGTGAGGGTGTCGAGGGAGTAGGCCTTGCCCTCGCCGATGACGACGTAGTCGGGGTTGACGTCGTTCATGGTGATCCCGGCGTCGTAGAGGGCGTTGAGCAGGCCCGCCTCGCCGATGGCGTAGACGGAGCAGCCCGGCGCCTGGTTGCGGAGGAAGGCGGCGGTGGCCAGGGCGCTGGTGTAAAAACGCTCCTCGGGCACCTCGAGGCCCATGCGGTGCAGCTTCTGGTGCAGCTCCCGGGGCGTATAGCCGCTGTTGTTGGTGAGGAAGAGGTATTCCTTCTGCTCGCGGTGGAGCCAGTCGATGAACTCCGCCACACCGGGCAGGATCTGGTTGCCGTGATAGATCACGCCGTCCATGTCACAGATAAAGCCCTTTTTGTTCCGAAAATCGATTGCAGCCATCCTGGTTGCTCCCTTCTGCGGCGGTCCCCGCCGCGCACAATGTCAGATATTTGGTACATCTGCATTATACCCCCGGGCGGCGCATTTTGCAATCCGGCAGAAATATGTTAAAACAAACAAAGAAATAAACTAAAAATATATTTATTAGTGTATATTGACAAAAATGTGATTGAGGTATATTCTGGACCTAGAAGCAGAACCGACCCAGGCATGTAATCATCCAGGAAGAACAACAAACTGAAACGAGGAGGTATTATTGTGAAAAAGATTCGATCCCTACTGGCAATTATCCTTGCGCTCTCTTTGCTGTTTATTACCCAGGTGACAGCATTTGCAGCAGAAGAGGACATCGGCGAGGGACATGAGAACGAAGCATTGGTGGAGGAAGCGCATACTGCAGCGGGGTCAGAGGAGCCCTCCGAAGTGGTGCCCGTGTACACAGTGATAGAGGAGGAAATTCTCGATGGCAAGCAGTTTGAGCTGCTTGCGGACCATACGCATACAAAAGGAAAATTCATTGGGGAGTATTGGACAACATATCCGGGAAGGTATGACAGCACAAAGCATTGTTATTATGATGCTTTGTACCAGTCGTATTCATGTGCTAGTTGCAAGACAACATTTAGCGTGATTGCAGATTATCGCTATAAGACTCATAACAAGGTTTACGATTATAGTTCCGAAAATCAATATAAAGGATGGCATTGTTCGTCTTGCGGCTATTATAGTTGGAAATAAATTATAAAGTAGTAAGTAAGGAGATAAATATGACAGAGTTCAGGCTGATTTGGCGAAATCTTCGCGGTTCCCGCGGCCGCTATGGATTGGTCCTGCTGCTGTCAGGTCTTCTGTTCTCCGTCATAGCTGTTTCCTGGTGCATGATCTGTGCGGCGGAACGCAGCATTGCTGCGCTCCGCCAGACCTACGGTGGAACAGCTGTTGTCGAATGCTATCGATGCAGCGTGGACGGAGAACCGCTTGGAAAATATGGCTTTATGAAGCCGGAGGACTGGGCACGGCTGGCGGAGCTGCCCCATGCGGTGCGGGTGGAGCTGACTGGCTGCTTTTTTTATACGGACCAGGCCGAAAGCGTGACCACGCTCAATGGAGGGAATTTCATCCGCGGCTGGGATTTTTGCCTGGTGGGCTACAACCCGGAGGCGGATACGCCATTCCGGGACCTCAATCCGGCAGCGGTGTTGGAGGGCCGCACCTATGCTGCGGACACGGAGTGCGTGGTCTCGGACCTGACGGCGGCGCAGTATGGGCTGAAGCTGGGCGACACAGTGGAATTCACGCACATCCAGACGGAGGCCCAGGGACGCTATACCCTGGTGGGCATCGTGGACCACAATGTACTGGAGCCGCGGTTCTGCGATCCTGGGCTGTTCCAGAACGTGTTTTATACTACCATGACGGGCGCGGAGCCTTTTGCGGAGGCGGTCGGGGAGACCCGGTCACAGTTTTTTTCTCAGGCAGCGCCGGAGTCGCCGCCAATCCAGACCGGGTATAATGGGTTCGTAGAATTAGATTCCTATGAGAATTTCAGCGCTTTTGCAGGTGAGGTTGCAAATCTTCAACGGGAGGAACATGGAAATTATTACCGCTTTTATGCCAGATATGCGGGCGATTACGCGTTTGACGAGATCGCAAACCCGCTGATGGCGGCGGCGCAGCGGTTTTCGCGGCTGGGGATGCTGGCGCTTTTGCTCTTTGTGGGCGTGAGCTTCACCACGGCGGTGGTGGGCCTGCGCGCCCGGCGGCAGCAGTTCGGGACGCTGCGGGCCATGGGCATGCCCCGGCGGCAGATCGCCCTCGAGTACGGGGCGGAGCAGGCGGTGGTCTACCTCGGCGGCGTGCTGCTTGGGTGTGCGCTGGCGGCCCTCGCCATGGCGCTGGGGCCGGAGGCGCTTCCGGCGCTGGACGCGGCGGCCCTCGGCAGCATGGCCGAGGCGGCGGCCGGGTCCCTGGTGCTGCTGGCCCTGCTGATGGCGGTGGCCCTGATCGGGGTGCTGCGCTTCCGGCCCATGAAGCTGCTGCGGAGTTAGGAGGTGTCCATGGGAGCGATCCACTACGCATGGCGGAGTATTCGCCGGGCCGCGTCGGTCTACCTCGTCTTCGGCCTTGTGCTGGCGGCCCTGACCGCGGCGCTGCTGCGGTCCTCGGCGGACCTGCGCGGGACCCGGGCGGCGCTGACGGCGCTGGAGGAGCGCTGCGGCGGCGCGTACACGCTCCGCGGCTCGGGCGGTCAGGTCCTGCTGCGGGCGGACTATGAACAGGCCGCGGCGGACCCGATGGTTTCGTCCGTCACCCTGGAGCGCTGCGTGCAGGTGACCTCGGGCTTCGAGCTGGACCTCTCGGTCAACGGCGCGGCCCGGGCGGACCCGGAGCCGCTCTGGCTCGTGGGCCTGCCGGATCTCGGGGACCTTGCCCTCACGGCGGGGCGGCTGCCGGAGGCGGCGGGGGAGTGCCTGGCGGAGCCGGAAAGCGGCTGGAAGCCGGGCGATGTGCTGGAAACGACGGACCGGCGGACAAGGAAAAGCGGGACCTTCACCGTGGTCGGCGTCCTGGACCCGGCGGCCCGGGAGACGCTGGAGCTGGCCGAGGGCATGGGCACGCTCCTGGTCCTCGCGCTGGAGGACGCGGAGGCCATGCTGCCGGAGCGCTACACGCTGCCCGTCTACCCGGGCGTAACGCCCATGCAGGGCATGGAGGGCACGCTGCACCTGAAGGATAGTCGGGACGGTCCGGCCTTCCGGCGGGCGGTCAGCGAGCTTCCATGGGGCGGCGGCTCACTGCTGACCTTCAACCGCTACCCGGGCTTCGACGCCCACGCCGAGGAGCTGGAGGCTCTGATCGGGAGCTGCGGTCTGATGCAGCGGCTGCTGCTGGGGATGACCGCGGCGGCGCTGCTGCTGTTTTTCCCGGTGCGGACGCTGCTGCGCCGGAAGGAGGTCTGCATCCTGCGCAGCATGGGAATGCGGAGAAGCGGAATTCTGGCGCGGATGCTGCTGGAGAGTCTGCTGTTCCTGGCCGCGGCCCTGGCGACCGGGGGACTGGGCGCGGCGGCAGTCCGGCTGGTCCGGGAAGGTCCGGGCGCGGGGGCGGCGTGGCTGCTGCTTCCGGCGGTGCTGGGCTTCGGCCTGCTGGTCTCGCTGGGGACGGCAGCGCTGGCGGTCCGCGCCGCGCCGGTGGATTGCCTGAGGAGGAACAACGAGCATGATTGAACTGCGGAATCTCAGCTATCGCTACCCGAAGAGCAGCACCCTGCTGCTGGAGGATCTGAATTACCGCTTCGAGGCGGGGAGGAGCTATGCGGTCACGGGACGCTCCGGGTCCGGCAAGACGACGCTGCTCTCGCTGCTCTCGGGCTTTGACACGCCGACGGCGGGGGCGGTCCTGGTGCAGGGCCGGGACCTGCGGGAGTGGGATGCCGATGCCTACCGGGTGAAGACCGTGGGCGTGATCTTCCAGAATTACAACCTGCTGGCTCATCTGAATGCGGCGGAGAATGTGCAGCTGGCGCTGCGGCTGGCCGGTGTGCCGGACCCGCCGGAGGCGGCGCTGGCCCTGCTGGACCGGCTCGGCATCGGTAAGCCCCAGGCACGCCAGCGCGTCACGACGCTCTCCGGCGGCGAGCAGCAGCGCGTGGCCATCGCCCGCGCCCTGGCGGGGGAGCCGGACATCCTGCTGGCCGATGAGCCGACGGGCAACCTGGACGAGGAGAACCGGGACCGGATCGTGGAGATTTTCTGCGCCCTGGCCCGGGAGCGGGGCAAGTGCGTGATCCTGGCGTCCCACGATTCGGACGTCATTGCACGGATGGACGAGGTCCTCGCCTTAAAACACCGCTGAGGAAAGAACAAGCGCCGCGGAAGCAGAGGCTTCCGCGGCGTGTTTGTGCTGTCTGTTATTTTGCGGGCTTGAAGCCATCCTTGAGGCCGACGGAGCGGTTGAAGACCAGGTGCTCCGGCGTGGAGTCCTTGCTGTCGGGGAAGAAGTAGCCCAGACGCATGAACTGGTAGGCCTCCGGGGCTTTGGCAGAGGCCAGTCCGGCCTCGACCCGGGCGTCCGGCAGGACCGTCAGGGAGTCGGGATTCAGGCAGGAGAGGAAGTCCTTTCCGGCGGCATCCGGGTCCGCGTCGGAGAAGAGCAGGTCGTAGAGCCGCACCTCGGCGGGGATGGCCGTGGCGGCGTCCACCCAGTGGATGGTCGCGCCCTTGACCTTGCGGCCGTCGGCGGGGTCGCCGCCGCGGGAGTTGGGGTCGTACTCGCAGAAGATCTCGGTCACGTTGCCGGCCTCGTCCTTGGTGCAGCCGGTGCAGGTGACGAGGTACGCGCCCTTGAGCCGGACCTCGTTGCCCGGGTACATCCGCTTGTACTTGGGGATCGGCGTCTCGAGGAAGTCGTCGGCCTCAATGTAGAGCGTACGGGAGAAGGTGATCTCCCGGGTGCCCAGCTCCGGATGCTGGGGATGGTTCTCCACGGTAAAGGTCTCGGTCTTGTCCGCGGGGTAGTTGGTGACGGTCAGCTTGACGGGGCGCAGCACCGCCATGACCCGGGGTGCGGTCTCGTTGAGGTCCTCCCGGAGGCAGTGCTCCAGGAAGGCGTATTCCACGGTGTTCGGCACCTTGGCGACGCCGACGCGCTCGGTGAAATTGCGGATGGAGCGGGGGGTGTAGCCCCGGCGGCGCAGGCCGCAGAGGGTGGGCATCCGGGGGTCGTCCCACCCGGCGACACGGCCCTCCTCGACGAGCTGGCGCAGCTTCCGCTTGGAGAGCACCGTGTGGTCGATGCCCAGCCGGGCAAACTCGATCTGCCGGGGCTTCGCTGGGACGTCGCAGTTGGCGATGACCCAGTTGTAGAGCGGCCGATGGTTCTCGAACTCCAGGGAGCAGAGCGAGTGCGTCACGCCCTCCAGGGCGTCCTGGATGGGGTGGGCGAAGTCGTACATGGGGTAGATGCACCATTTGTCGCCCTGGCGGTGGTGGTGCATATGGCGGATGCGGTAGATGACCGGGTCGCGCATATTGAAGTTGCCCGAGGCGAGGTCGATCTTCGCCCGGAGCGTATATTTGTTGTCGGGGAACTCGCCGGCCCGCATCCGGCGGAAGAGGTCCAGGCTCTCGGCGATGGGCCGGTCGCGGTAGGGCGAGACGGCGGGGTGGGTGAGGTCGCCGCGGTACTCCTTGAACTGCTCCGGCGTCAGCTCACAGACATAGGCCAGGCCCTTCTCAATGAGCGCAACGGCGTACTCGTAGTCCTTTTCAAAGTAGTCGGAGCCGTAGAAGAAGCGGTCGCCCCAGTCGAAGCCCAGCCAGCGGATGTCCTGCTGGATGGCCTCGACGTACTCGACGTCCTCCTTGGTGGGGTTCGTGTCGTCCATGCGGAGGTTGCAGAGGCCGCCGAACTTCTCGGCGGTGCCGAAGTCGATGCACAGGGCCTTGCAGTGGCCGATGTGCAGATAGCCGTTCGGCTCCGGCGGGAACCGCGTGTGGACGGTCTTGCCCTCGAACTGTCCGCCGGGGGCGATGTCTTCCTCAATGAAGGCCTCGATAAAATTCCTGGTTTCCAACGGTGTCCCTTCCATGTGCGTACATCCTCTCTTGTGCAGTCCTATTTTTCTATTATATATGATTTTTCCCCGGGACGCAATCCCAAAATGCGGCAGAAGGCCCCCGAAAAAGGGGATGCGGGAGCGGCGTCCTGGCACGCCGCTCCCGCGGAGATAAGGGAAAGAAGTATGAGAATTGGCAAAGGGGAGATTCAGACCGCCTCGGGGGCCAGGACGCCGACGGACAGAACACCGCAGGCGAAAAGCAGCGGAAGGACAACGCCCAGAGTGATGCCCAGGAGCAGCAGGAAGCGCGGCGCGCGGCGCGGTGATCGTGCGGTCATGGCAGATCCCTCCGCATCGGGCTCGTGAAATAATACGATGAAAGCAGGAAAAAACTATCTTAAATTTTGCATTATGCACAGAAAATGTCAAGCATCCACGGAATTTTGCGGCCCCGGGCCGCGCCGGAGGGAGCTGCGGCGGGGCGGAAATGTTAAATATCTGAAAACAGCGCGAAATTTTGAAGATTGTCCATTGCCAAAGAGGCCGAATTATTATAGAATAGGAAGCGTAAAACGTAGAGCAGGAGAGGTTTCAAACAGTATGAGCGAACCAAAGTATAAGCGAGTTCTGCTGAAGATCAGCGGCGAGGCGCTGGCGGGCGATGCGCACCGCGGGTTGGACTTCGACGTGGTCGGCAGCGTGTGCGACGTGGTCAAGCACTGCGTCGAGGCGGGCGTCCAGGTGGGCATCGTCGTGGGCGGGGGAAACTTCTGGCGCGGCCTCAAGGACGGCGGCGACCGGATGGAGCGGACCCGTGCGGACCACATGGGCATGCTGGCCACGGTCATCAACTGCCTGGCCCTGGCGGACTGCCTGGAGCAGCGGAACGTCCCGGTCCGGGTCCAGACTGCCATCGAGATGAACAAGATCGCGGAGCCTTACATCCGCAACCGCGCCATCCGGCACCTTGAAAAGGGCCGCGTGGTCATCTTCGGCTGCGGCACCGGCAACCCCTATTTCTCCACGGACACCGGCGCGGTGCTGCGGGCGGCGGAGATCAACGCCGACGTCATCCTGCTGGCCAAGAACATCGACGGCGTCTATTCCGCCGACCCGGCCAAGGACCCCGCCGCCGTCAAGTATGACACCATCACCTACGACGAGGTGCTGGCCAAGCACCTGGCGGTCATGGACACCACGGCCACGTCCCTTTCCATGGACAACCACATCCCCATCGCCGTCTTCGCGCTGAAGGACCCGGAGAACATCTACCGCGTGGTCATGGGCGAAAAAATCGGAACTACAGTCAAGGAGGAAGCGTAACATGGCAGATTACACCGAATTCAAACGGAAAATGGAAAAGACGGTCGAGGTCCTCGTCAGCGACTTCGACTCCGTCCGCGCAGGCCGGGCCAACGCCAAGGTGCTGGACCGCATCACCGTGCCCTATTACGGCGCGGAATCTCCCATCGCCCAGGTGGCGTCCGTCTCCTCGCCCGATCCCCGGACCCTGACGATCCAGCCCTGGGACAGCAGCCTGCTGAAGCCGCTGGAGAAGGCCATCCAGGCCTCGGAGCTGGGCATCAACCCCCAGAACGACGGCCGCCTCATCCGCCTCGTGTTCCCGCAGCTCACCGAGGAGCGCCGCAAGGACCTCACGAAGCAGGTCAAGAAGTATGCCGAGGACAGCAAGGTCGCCGTCCGCAACATCCGCCGCGAGGCAGTGGACAGCTTCAAGAAGCAGCAGAAGAAGTCCGAGATCACCGAGGACGACCTCAAGAAGGCCGAGAAGGACATCCAGGACCTGACGGACAAGTATATCAAGAAGATCGACGATCTGTGCGCCGAAAAGGTCAAGGAACTGATGGCCATTTAAGCCGCACCGGCAGACGAACCATCCGAGGGCTGCTCCGGCGGCCCTCAAGCTTTGAGGCGCACCCTGCGCCGCGGGAGGACGAATCGACATGGGCTTGTTTTCCGGAAAGAAACCGTTCCGGGTGGAGGAGGGGCGTCCTGTGCCCCGGCACATCGCCATCATCATGGACGGCAACGGCCGCTGGGCGCAGAAGCGCGGTCTTCCGCGCACGGCGGGCCACGCTGCCGGCTGCGAGACGTTCCGGCGCATCTCCAACTACTGCAAGGCGATCGGCGTGAAGTATTTCACGGTCTACGCCTTCTCCACGGAGAACTGGAAGCGCTCCAAGGACGAGGTGGACGCCATCATGGACCTGATGGAGCGCTATCTCCGGGAGGCCATCCGGGATATGCAGAAGAATCAGGTGCGCATCTGCTTCTTCGGGGACATCAGCCGCCTGAGTCCGGGGCTCCGCGCCCTGGCCGAGGAGGCGGTGGCCGAGTCCCACGACTATGCGGTCCAGGCGAACATCTGCCTGAACTACGGCGGCCGGGACGAGATCGTCCGGGCGGCCCGCGCCTTTGCGGCGGAGTGCGCCGCCGGGCGCGCGAAGCCGGAGGACCTGACGGAGGAGGGCTTCTCGAATCTGCTCTACTCTGCGGGCGTGCCGGACCCGGACCTCATCATCCGGCCCAGCGGGGAGGTCCGCATCTCCAACTTTCTGTTATGGCAGTCGGCCTATGCGGAATACTATTTTACAGACGTGCTGTGGCCGGACTTCGATGAGCTGGAGCTGGAGCGCGCCATCGCGTCCTACAACGGCCGGTCCCGGCGCTATGGAGGCGTGAAGAAATGAAAGCAAGACTCATCGTGGCGGGCGTCGGCCTGCCGCTGCTGATCCTGATGCTGCTGTTCCTGCCTGTGGGCGTGACGGCGGCTGTCGTCGCCGCGATCTGCGGCTTTGCCGTCTACGAGCTGCTGTGGGCCACGGGCCTGCTGCGGAACGTCCGCATCCTTGTCGTGTGCGCCCTCATGGCGGGGTTCACCTGCCTCTGGAGCTGCCTCGGGATGCCGGGCCGGGCCATGCAGATCGCCGTATACCTCTTCGCCGCCTACCTCTTCGGCGAGCTGCTGGCGGCGAAGACGGAGCTGAATTTCACGCTCATCTGCCTCGCGGCCTTCGCGGGTCTGGGCGTGCCCTACCTGCTCTCGGCCATCATCCGCATCCTTGCGGGGGAGAACGGCCGGTACCTCGTCTACGCGCCCTTCGTCATGACCATGGTGCCCGACTCCGGCGCGTTCCTCGTGGGCAGGAAGCTGGGGCGCCACAAGCTGGCCCCGGCCATCAGCCCCC
>CALICR010000013.1 GCA_938049125.1 uncultured Clostridia bacterium | reverse complement strand
CGGCTGGTGGGCCGCGCCGGAAACGGGCTGGACGCGCTCCAGCTGGTGGAGGAGCTCCAGCCGGACTTCCTCCTGACGGACATCCGGATGCCCTTCATCTCCGGCACGGCGCTGACGCGGCAGGCCAAGGCCGTGCAGCCGCTGCTGCAGGTCGCCTTCCTCAGCGGCTACGACGATTTTGAATACGCCAAGCAGGGCATTGAGGACGACATTGTCGCCTATCTGCTCAAGCCCATCAGCATGGCGGAGCTGACCGAGGCCCTCGTGGGCATCCACCGCAAGGTCGAAAAGCGCCTGAGCGCCCTGACGGCCCGCCAGAGCGGCGTGGACGAGCGGCAGCTCCTGGCCGCCACGCTGCTGCTGGACGACTACCTTCACGACGGGGTCCAGCCCAGCCTCGACGCCCTGCGGGCCGCGGGCATGGACATCGCGCCGGACAGCCGTGTCTGCGCCGCCGCCCTCCGGGTGCCCGGCGCAGAGCCCCAGGCGGTGCTCTCCATGGCGGAGCGGCTGCTTGCTCGGTTCTACGCCTGCAGCGGCTTCTGCTCCGGTGACCGGGCCGTGCTGCTCCTCGCCTCCCCCGGCGGCTTTTCTCAGCTTTTCTCCCCGCTGGACGAGCTGCGCCAGGCCGTGCGCCGCACCTGGGACCGGGAGGCGGCCGTGGGCATCAGCAAGGAATTCTCCTCGCCCCGGGACTGCCACGCGGCCTACCTTGAGGCCATGGACGCCCTCCAGATCGCCGCTCAGAGCGGCGGCGTCTATGCCGCCGGCGGCTGGGACGACATGGCCACCCTCTGCGCCCGGGCGCTGAATATCATCGACAAGGAATACATGGACGAGGACCTGAGCCTCCGCTCCGTCAGCGAGCGGCTGCACATCAGCCCCAACTACCTCGGCGCCAACGTCAAGCGCTATGCCGGGGACACGTTCATGAACCTGCTCATCAAGAAGCGCATGGATGTAGCGCAGAACCTGCTGCGCAGCAGCTCCAGCCGCATCGCCGAGGTGGCCCGCCGCTGCGGCTACCCGGACCAGAGCTACTTTGGCTACTGCTTCAAGAAATACTACGGCGTCTCCCCGGCCCGGATGCGGCAGGAGGTGCGGCAGAAAGAGGCTCAGCCATGAGAAAAAAAGGGCTGAGCATGAACCTCATCCTGGTGCTGTCCCTGGCGGCGGTCACGGTGAGCGTCCTGGTCTGCTGCTGCCTCCTCTTCCTCCAGACCTACCGGCGGATGCTCATCCGCAACGCGGAGATCACCTCCCGCCAGGCCATCGCCCAGGTCAGCAGCACCATGGACACCTATCTCGGCAACATGAACGGGGCCGTGGACCTGCTCCGGGAATTTCTCTCTCTCCCGGCCTCCAAGCGGGAGGAGCAGCTGGAGAGCTTCCTCCTGAGCCGTCCGGACGTGGTCGCCGTGTCCACCTACGACAAGGACGGGACCATGCGGACCTGCTGCTGCCTCGGCCACGAGGTGCGGGACAAAATTCTCGAAAACCTGTCCCTCGACCCGGAGAAGCTGGCCGCCTCGCCGGAGGGCTACCTCTCCGCGCCCCACGTCATGTCCATCTTCGAGGAGTACTACCCCTGGGTCGTGACCATCGTCACGCCGGTGGAGACGGCCTCCGGCGAGTGCTGGCTGGCTGTGGACCTCAGCTGCACGGGCATCTCCAGCTACGTCAGCGGCGTCGGCATCGGCCAGCGCGGCTACTGCTTCCTGGAGGACACCGAGGGCAACCTGGTCTACCACCCCCAGCAGCAGCTCATCTATGCAGACCTCAAGACGGAAAATACAGCGCTGACCGCCTCCCTGCCCGACGGCACCCACGTCGAGGGCACGCTCATCTATACGGTCCAGACCCTCCAGAACGGGACCTGGCGCGTCGTGGGCGTCAGCTCCGTCCAGGAGCTCATCACCGACGGCTACCGCGACGTCGTGCGCATCACCGGCATCTCGGCGCTGTTCCTGCTGGCGGCGGCCCTCGTCATCAGCCTCGTGCTCTCCCGGGCCGTCTCCGCGCCGGTCCACGACCTGGTCCTGGCCATGCGCAGCTTCGAGACCTCGGCGGACGACTTTACCTATGTGCCCGTCACAGGCGTCCGGGAGGTGCAGAACCTCTCGGCCTCCTTCGACCACATGGTCAAAAAGATCCAGGCGCTGATGGCCACGGTGCGCAGCGAGGAGCTGAACCTCCGGAAGACGGAGCTCAAGGCCCTCCAGGCCCAGATCAACCCCCACTTTCTCTACAACACCCTCGACTCCATCTCCTGGATGTGCGAGCAGGGGCGCAACGAGGAGGCGGTGGTCATGGTGGGCGCGCTGGCGCGGCTCTTCCGCATCAGCATCAGCAAGGGCCACGAGCTCATCCCCATCCGCAGCGAGGTCCAGCACGCGCAGAGCTACCTGCAAATTCAAAGCGTGCGCTACAAAGAGCAGTTCTCCTACAAATTCGACGTGGACGAGGACTGCCTGGACTTCCTCTGCAACAAGATCACCCTCCAGCCCCTTATCGAGAACGCCATCTACCACGGCATCAACGGTCTGGTGGACGAGGGCGAGATCCGCATCGGCGTCCGCGCCGAGGGCGAGGACATCCTCCTCTCCGTGGCGGACAATGGCGTCGGCATGGAGCCGGAGCAGGCCGCGGCCATCTTGCAGGACCGGTCCGACCGCAAGTCGGGCATCGGCCTCAA
>CALICR010000012.1 GCA_938049125.1 uncultured Clostridia bacterium | reverse complement strand
GCAGCGCGCCTTTTGCCTATCATAGCAGATATTTCGCCCGGATACAAGATAAGACCCCCGGTTTTGGCCGGGGGTCTTACCTTTTGGAATAAGTATAGGAAATAGAGAGAGGTATGAAAAAATCGAAACATACGAGCTGCAAATCGGTCCACCGCGGATGCCCTGTCCATCTGCTGTGTTCCTCTTTACGCTTCTTATCTTACCGGAGAATTTTGAATAAGCCGTGAACAAAGTGCAAACAAAGTGAAAAAGAACTGTGAATTCCGCGGCGCGAAAAAACCGGGCCGACTTTTTGAAAAGTCCCTTGTATCGGACAGAAACTGTGCTACACTAAGAACAAAGGAGGTGTCTTCCATGCTGTTTTATTCGCAGAAGCGGTTCGACAAGGACAAAAACGGAAGGCTGTCGCCAAAGGAATGGATGAACTGGTATTGCAGTCCGTATGGGCCGGGCCTTCAGGAGGTCCTGGCGGAGCAGGAGGCGGCGGAACAGGCGCGGGCGCGGCACGCGGCGGCGTTTGCGGACTACGTTTCGGAGATTGTGGGCCAGATGCGCGGCGCGCTGGAGCGCCTGGAGGGCGAACGCAAGGGCCAGGCCGTCCGCACGATGCGCCTTGCGCTCTATGTGATGTCCGCCGGGCTTCAGACGCAGGAGATCGACGGGGCAGTGCGCGGCACGCTGCGCGCCGTCTGGGCACGGTTTCAGCCGATGCTGGGCGAGAGCGTCTACCGGGCGCTGTGCAAAAAGCGGCTCCTGTTTGAGGACGTCGGCGTCATTCGGGAGGACCGCCTCGGCTCCTTCTGGCGGGAGCTGCTGGACCAGCTGCCGCCGGAACGCCGGATCGGAAGGGACCCGGACCTCCAGCAGCTTCTGGACGGTGCGAGCCGCCTCTATGACGCCTTCCGCAGCAAGGAGACCCCGAAGGCGGACTATGCCGGGGCCCTTGAGCCCTACTGGGCCGCGGTCCGCCTGCCGGAAGGGTCCCAGACCTGACGTGCGGAATGACCGGATGTACTGCCGGGGCCGCGCCAGTGCGGCGCAGTCCCGGCCGGGGAGGCTTACTGCATGCTGCGCTCGTAGGCCTCGATCATCTTCTTGACCATCTGGCCGCCGACAGAGCCTGCCTCGCGGGAGCTGAGGTCGCCGTTGTAGCCGTTCTTCAGGTTGACGCCGACTTCGTTCGCGGCCTCCATCTTGAACTTCTCCATGGCTGCCTTGGCTTCGGGGACGTTGATGGAATTGTTTCTGCTGTTCATACTTCGATCTCCTTACATTGTTTTTTGCGAGACATGGATTCATGTACCGCAGCAGTAGCTTTTCCCGAAGCGGGTCGGATATGTAAGAAAGAAGCCGGGAAAAATTGCAGCAAAATGCGGAAAAAGGAAGCGGGGACGGAGCGAAGCGGCGCGTTTCCGCATTTTTCGGAACGACCGCATTGACAATTGCAGGGGGGACCGATATAATTTTGATGGATCGGACCCGTGAAAACGGAGACCGTAGTTCCAAAGCGGCCGTGTGCCGGGCCGCACGATCAAAATATGGAAGTGCGCGGCGCTTCTTGCGTTTGGCCGTGTTTTGCTGGCTTCCCGGAGCCAGCATTCTTTGTCAGGACGGCGGGAGAACGCCCGCCGCCTGCGCCTTTGCTGCAACGAGGAGAATTTCATGTCGGACGCCTTTTCCCGTTATCACCCGCTGGTGAATTTTCTGTTTTTTGCCCTGGTGCTGGCCTATTCCATGGTGCTGATGCACCCGGTGTGCCTGCTCATCTCACTGCTGGGGGCCGTGCTGTACGTCATCCGGCTGGACGGGCGGAAGGGCCTGCGGTTCAGCCTGCGGGTCGCCCTGCCGGTGCTGCTGCTGGCGGCAATCGTGAACCCCGCCTTCACCCACGAGGGCGTCACCATCCTGACGTATCTGCCCAGCGGCAATCCCCTGACGCTGGAGAGCATCCTCTACGGCATCGCGGCGGGCGCCATGCTGTGCGCCGTGCTGCTGTGGTTCGTGTGCTATAACCGGGTCATGACCTCGGACAAGTTCGTCTATCTCTTCGGCCGGGTGATCCCGGCGCTGTCGCTGGTGCTCAGCATGACGCTGCGCTTCGTGCCCCGGTTCAAGCAGCAGATGGACGTTGTGCGACAGGCCCAGTTCTGCATCGGGCGCGACACGGCCAGCGGCAGCCTGTGGCAGCGTGCCCGGCGGGCCGTCACCGTCTTCTCGATCATGGTGACCTGGGCGCTGGAGAACGCCGTCGAGACCGCCGACAGCATGAAGGCCCGGGGCTACGGCCTCAAGGGCCGCACCGCCTTTTCCATCTACCGTATGGAGGAGCGGGACCGGTACGCCCTGCTCTTTCTGGGCTTCTGCGGCCTGTATCTCGCCTGCGGGGCCGCGGCGAAGGGGCTTCGCTGGTGGTATTACCCCATGCTGAGCGGCGTGCTGCTTGAGCCGGTGACGGTGAGCTTTTATCTGGTGTATCTGGCCCTGTGCCTGACACCGGTCCTGCTGGACAGAAGGGAGGCGCGGCAATGGCGCTGTTCACGATCGAAAACCTGACCTTTTCTTACCCGGAGCAGACGGCCCACGCCATTGACGGTCTGTCGCTGACGGTGCCGGAGGGCGCATTTTTGGTGCTGTGCGGCCCGTCAGGCTGCGGAAAGTCCACGCTGCTGCGGCAGCTGAAGCCCGCGCTCGCGCCCCACGGCGTCCGATCGGGACGCATCCTGTTCCGCGGCCAGCCGCTGGAGGGGACGGACGCCCGGGTTCAGGCGGCCCGCATCGGCTTCGTTCAGCAGTCCCCGGAAAACCAGATCGTCACCGACAAGGTGTGGCATGAGCTGGCCTTCGGACTGGAGAGCCTGGGCGAGGATACCCCGACCATCCGCCGCCGCGTGGCGGAGATGGCGTCGTTCTTCGGCATCGAGGGGTGGTTTTATAAAAATGTGACGGAGCTGTCCGGCGGGCAGAAGCAGCTTTTGAATCTGGCCTCCGTCATGGCCATGCAGCCGGATGTGCTGATCCTGGATGAGCCGACGAGCCAGCTGGACCCCATCGCTGCCTCGGACTTCCTGGCGGTGCTGGGCAGGATCAACCGGGAGCTGGGCACGACCGTCCTGCTGACGGAGCACCGGCTGGAGGAGGCCTTCCCGCTGGCCTCCACAGTGGCGGTGATGGACGCGGGGCGGCTCCTCTGCACCGGGACCCCGGCGGAGGTGGGGCGCCAGCTCAAGGCCATGGGCCACCGGATGTTCCTCGCCATGCCCGCCGCCATGCGCATCTGGGCGGCGGTGGAGTCCGACGCGCCCTGCCCCGTCACCGTGCGGGAGGGGCGGGAGTTCCTGCGGGCTTACGCGGCCCGCCGCCCCCTGCGGCCCCTGCCGGAGGAGCCGAAGCAGCCGAGGCGCGACCCGGCGATCGCCGTGGAGGGGGCCTGGTTCCGCTACGAGGAGCAGACGCCCGACGTGGTCAAGGGGCTGGACCTCCGGCTGGGCAAAGGGGAATTTCTGGCGCTGCTGGGCGGCAACGGTACGGGCAAGAGCACGACGCTGAAGCTGCTGTCCGGCCTGAAAAAGCCGAACCGCGGCACCGTAACGGTGTCGGGCACGCTGGGGATGCTGCCGCAGAATCCACAGACCCTGTTCGTAAAAAAGACGGTCCGGGAGGACCTGTTCGAAATTTTCTCCGGCACCGGACTGCCCAAGGCACAGCAGGAGGCGCGGGTAGCGCGAATGGTGCAGCTCTGCCGCCTGGAGGCGCTGCTGGACCGCCACCCCTTCGACCTGTCCGGCGGCGAGCAGCAGCGCGCCGCACTGGCCAAGGTGCTGCTGCTGCAGCCGGAGATCCTGCTCTTGGACGAACCGACCAAGGGCCTCGACGCGGAGTTCAAGCAGATGCTTGCCGGAATCCTGCGGTCTCTGCTGGCCCAGGGCGTCTCGCTGCTGATGGTGAGCCACGACGTGGAGTTCTGCGCCCGGTATGCCCACCGCTGCGCCCTGTTCTTCGACGGCAGCATCGTGACGGAGGCGACGCCGCGGGCCTTCTTCAGCGGCAACAGCTTCTATACCACCGCCGCCAACCGTATCGCCCGGCCCCTGGAGCCGCAGGCCGTAACGGCGGAGGACGTGATGATCGTCTGCGGCGGTACCGTTCCGCCGGAGCCGGAGCTGCCTGCGGACGCGCCGCCCCTGCCGGAGCCGGCGGAGGAGACGCCGGACTGGAAGCCGGCAAAGCTGCCGCTGTGGCGCAGAGTCCTGGCCGCGGTCAGCGGCGCTGGGGCGCTGGGCATTTTCCTGTACGCCGCCAGCGTCGCCGACCTGTCCGCCGCCGTGGGACCCGAGGGCCTGACGGGGCTGGGGGAGAAGCAGCTGGGGATCTACGCCGTGTTCTGCGGCCTGCTGCTGATTCTGGCGCTGGCCGTCGGCCGCCGCTCGAAGCCGCCGGTGACGGTCCAGATCCCGGCGGGAAAGCGGAAGCTGCCGAAGCGGACCGTGGCCATGGCACTGTCCGTACTGCTGCTGGTCCCTGTCACGCTGTTCGTCGGCGTATCCTATCTGGGCGCGCAGCGCTACGGCCTGATCGCCGTTCTGGTGCTGCTGGAGTGCATGACGCCGTTCTTCCTGGTATTCGAGGGGCGGAAGCCCCAGGCGCGGGAGCTGGTGGTCATCGCCGTGCTCTGCGCCATCTCCGTGGCGGGCCGGGCGGCCTTCTTCATGCTGCCGAGCTTCAAGCCGGTGATGGCGATGTGCATCATCTCCGGCGTGGCCCTGGGCGGCGAGAGCGGCTTTCTGGTCGGCGCGCTGTCCATGCTGGTCTCCAACCTGTTCTTCTCCCAGGGGCCCTGGACGCCGTGGCAGATGTTTGCCATGGGCATCATTGGATTCCTTGCAGGCGTGCTGTTCCGAAAGGGGCTGCTGCGCCGCACGCGGGGCAGCCTGTGCGTGTTCGGCGCGCTGAGCGCCGTCTTCATTTACGGCGGCATCATGAACCCCGCCTCGCTGCTGATCTGGGCCGGGTCCGGGAGCCTGAGTTGGAAGACGCTGCTGACCTATTATGTCACCGGCTTCCCCGTGGACTGCGTCCACGCCGCGGCGACGGCCTTCTTCCTCTGGGTCGCGGCGGAGCCGATGCTGGAAAAGCTGGACCGCATCAAGGTGAAATACGGCCTGCTTTCCTAGGCCGCACAAAACAAAACAGATGCCCGGCGGACCGTGCTTTGCGGCCCCGCCGGGCCCTTTTTCCGGGCCGCGGCGGAAATTTCCGGGTCCGGGACAGAAAGTTTACGGATTCTTCTTTTTTTGCGGGGGGATCTATGGTATAATCAACTGGATTATGCAAAGAGACTCTGCGGAAAGAAGGAATTTGCTTTGGGACTGGTTGCTAAATTGTTCGGGACCCGGTCGGAGCGGGAGGTCAAGCGGCTGAAGCCGCAGCTGGACCAGATCCTCGTTCTGGAGGATTCTTATAAGAAATTGTCCGACGAGGCCCTGCGGGCAAAGACGGAGGAATTCAAGCAGCGCTATCAGAATGGCGAAACCCTGGACGCCCTGCTGCCCGAGGCCTTCGCGGCGGTGCGCGAGGCGGCGGACCGCGTGCTCGGGATGCGGCCCTATCCGGTGCAGCTCATCGGCGGCATCGTCCTGCATCAGGGACGTATCGCCGAGATGAAGACCGGCGAGGGCAAGACGCTGGTGGCCATCCTCCCGGCCTACCTCAACGCGCTGACCGGCGAGGGCGTCCACATCGTCACCGTCAACGACTATCTGGCCAAGCGCGACTCGGAGTGGATGGGCAAGGTCTACCGCTTCCTGGGCCTCACCGTGGGCCTCATCATCCACGGCAGGACCAATGCGGAGCGCCGCGCCGCCTACGCCGCCGACATCACCTACTGCACCAACAACGAGCTGGGCTTCGACTATCTGCGCGACAACATGGCCATCTACAAGAGCGAGATGGTCCAGCGCGGCCACGCCTTCGCCATCGTGGATGAGGTGGACTCCATCCTCATCGACGAGGCCCGGACGCCGCTCATCATCTCCGGCCGCGGCGAGGCCTCCACGAAGCTCTACGAAATGGCGGATATGCTGGTCTCCACCATGAAGGTCCAGGTGTTCGCAGACCTGGACGAGAAGCAGGAGCAGGACGACTACGACTGCGACTACATCGTCAACGAAAAGGACCGCGTCTGCTCCCTGACGGCCCGGGGCATCGAGAAGGCCGAGCGCTACTTCGGCGTCGAGAACCTGGCCGACCCGGAGAACGCCACCATCTCCCACCACATCAACCAGGCCATGAAGGCCCGCGGCCTCATGAAAAAGGACATCGACTACGTGGTCAAGGACGGCCAGATCATCATCGTGGACGAGTTCACGGGCCGCCTCATGTACGGCCGCCGCTACAACGAGGGCCTGCACCAGGCCATCGAGGCCAAGGAGGGTGTCGAGGTCGCCCACGAGAGCAAGACGCTGGCCACCATCACGTTCCAGAATTTCTTCCGCCTCTACGGCAAGCTCTCCGGCATGACCGGCACGGCCCTGACCGAGGAGGAGGAGTTCAGCGCCATCTACAAGCTGGACGTGGTGGAGATCCCCACGAACCGCCCCGTGGTACGCATCGACAACCCGGACGTGGTCTACAAGACCGAGGCGGGCAAGTTCCGCGCCGTCATCGCGCAGATCAAGGCCTGCCACGAGAAGGGCCAGCCCGTGCTGGTGGGCACCATCTCCATCGAGAAGTCGGAGCTGCTCTCCAAGCTGCTCCGGCGCGAGGGTGTGCCCCACACGGTGCTGAACGCGAAGCACCATGAGAAGGAGGCCGAGATCGTGGCCCAGGCGGGCCGACTCGGCGCCGTCACCATCGCCACGAACATGGCGGGCCGCGGCACCGATATTGTGCTGGGCGGCAACGCCGAATATATGGCTCTCTCGGACCTGCGCAGGGCGGGCGTCAGCGAGGAGCTGCTGGCCGAGGCCAACTCCTTCGCCGAGACAGAGGACCCGGAGGTGCTCGACGTCCGGTCGCGCTACAAGGAGGCCTACGCCGCCCACAAGGTGGAGACGAGCGCCGAGTCCGAGCGCGTCAAGGCCGCAGGCGGCCTCTTCATCCTGGGCACCGAGCGGCATGAGAGCCGCCGCATCGACAACCAGCTCCGCGGCCGGTCCGGCCGTCAGGGCGACCCCGGCGAGACGCGCTTCTACCTCTCGCTCCAGGACGACGTCATGCGCCTTTTCGGCTCCGACCGGATCATGAGCATGATGGATACGCTGAAGATCGACGAGGACACGCCCATTGACGCCAAGATCCTCTCCGGCGCCATTGAAAACGCCCAGAAGACCGTGGAGAGCCGCAACTTCCAGGCCAGAAAGAACGTCCTGGAGTACGACGACGTCATGAACACCCAGCGGACCGTCATCTACGACCAGCGCCGCCAGGTGCTGGACGGCGAGGACCTCCGTTCCGCCATCGCCAAGATGATGAAGAACGTCATCGCCCAGGCGGTCCATGGGGCCTACGGCGAGCAGAACCGCCTCGGCTCCGAGGAGCAGCTGAGCGAGCTGCTGAACGGCCTCGCCTCCGTGTTCCCGAAGACCGTGCTGGAGGGCAGCCTCAGCGGCCTCGGCAAGCAGGAGATGGAGGACCGGCTGCTGGAGAAGGCGGAGGACATCTACCGCAATATCGAGCAGATGAACGACCTCACGGCGGGCAAGCCGGTGCAGCGCGAGCTGGAGCGGGTCATCATGCTGCGGGTCGTGGATGAATACTGGATGGACCAGATCGACGCCATGAGCGACCTCAAGCAGGGCATCCAGCTCCGGGCCTACGGCCAGACGGACCCGGTCATCGCCTATAAAAAAGAGGGCTACGAGATGTTCGAGAGCATGATCGCGGCCATTCAGGAGGAGACGGTGCGCCGCCTGTTCCTCGCCCGGGTCAAGCCCCGTGAGGAGGTCAAGCGCAAGAAGGTCGCCACGGTCACCCAGGAGGGCGCAGCGAACGACAAGACCGTCAAGCGCCAGCCCGTGCGCCGGACCGTCAAGGTCGGCCCCAACGACCCCTGCCCCTGCGGCAGCGGAAAGAAGTATAAAAAGTGCTGCCGGGACAAGGACCTCGCCAGGCTGGCGGGCCATCAGGAGGAAGTATGAGCTTTTTCTTCCGACAGACCGGCGCGCTCGGCTACTGGGTTTCAGACCGGATCGACACGCCGCACTGCTTTTCTACCCGCCTCGGCGGTGTCTCGGAGGGGAATCTCGCCAGCCTGAACCTGGGCTGGCGGCGGGGCGACCGGGAGGAGAACGTCCGGGAGAACCTCCGCCGCCTCGGCGCAGCCGTGGGCTTCGTGCCGGAGGACATTGTGGAGTCCCGGCAGATCCACTCCACCCTCGTGGAGCGGGTGGGCCGGGCGGACCGGGACAGCTTCCACCGCGGCCTCAGCCGGGAACGGGACGGCCTCGTGACGGACGAGCCGGGTGTAGCCCTGACCGCCTACGGCGCAGACTGCCCGACAATTCTGCTCTACGACCCGGAGCACCGGGCGGCTGCTGCCGTCCATGCCGGGTGGCGGGGGACCGCCGCCGGGATTGCTGCCCGGGCAGTGGAAACGCTGACGGCGGAGTACGGCACCCGGCCTGGTGCAATTCAGGCGGCCATCGGGCCGTGCATCGGCCGCTGCTGCTTTGAGACCCACCGGGAGGTGCCGGACGCCATGCTGGCGGCCCTTGGGACCGATGCGATGGAGGCCATTGACACGCCGGACGGCCCGCCGCCCTACGGCGCGGAGGCGAAGTTCCATGTGGACCTCAAGCTGGTCAATACGCTTTGGCTGCGGCGCACCGGGGTGACGGACATCGACGTCTGCCCCGACTGCACGTGCTGCCGGGAGGACCGCTACTGGTCCTACCGCCGCACGGGGAACCGGCGCGGCTCCCAGGCCGCCATCATCGTGCTGAAATAACGGGCCGCGTGCCCTGCAAAGGAGGAAAGCCCATGTACCGCAGGCTTTCTGCAATGCTGCTTCTTTTGGCGCTGCTGGCCGGGCTGCTGTCCGGCTGCGGCGCGGACAAGACCCCGGCGGAGACACCGTCGGAGGTTGCTCCGGCGGATACGTCCGACACCGCCGGGGAGGATACTGCCCAGTCCGGCGACACGGCGGCCATCGGGCCGGAGAACCGCACGACCTGCGGCATTGCCTGGCAGGAGAGCGCCGGGCTCCAGCCCTACGCCGCCGGAAGTGTCACGAACCAGGCTGTGCTCTCACTGCTCTACGAGAGCCTCTACGTGGTGAACGGCAGCTTCACGGCGGAGCCGGTGCTCTGCGCCCAGAGCGCCGTCTCCGAGGACGGGACGGTCTGGCACTTCGACCTCAAGGAGAACGTGACGTTCTCCGACGGCTCCGCCATGACCGCCGCGGATGTGACGGCGTCGCTGAACGCGGCGCGCAGCTCGGCCATGTACCAGGTGCGCTTCGGCGACGTCACCTCCGTCGAGACCGACGGGACCTACGGCGTCATCATCCGCCTGTCCACGGCCTACGAGGCGCTGCCGCTGCTGCTGGACGTGCCCATCGTCAAGGCCTCCACGGTCACCAGCGACACGCCCACCGGCTCCGGCCCCTACGCCCGGAGCGGCAGCATGCTGCTGCGGAACCGCAGCTGGTGGCAGGACACGACGCCGGTGCTGGAGGCGGAGCAGATCGAGCTGATCTCCGCCGCCGACCCGCTGGAGGTGCGCAATGCCTTTGAGTTCGGCGGCGCGGACGTGGCCTACACGGACCCCGGCGCGTCCTCGCTGGCCGCCTACCACAGCGACAACGAGCGCTGGGGCTGCCCGACGACGTCCATGCTCTACCTCAGCTTCAACCAGAACAGCCAGTATTTTTACAGCGGAACCCTGCGCTCCGGCGTGAGCTACGCCGTGGACCGCGACAGCATCGTGGCGGATATCTACGGCGGCTTTGGCCTCGCGGCGGCGCTGCCCTGCTCGCCGCTCTCGCCGCTCTATGACGGCGCGCTGGCCTCGTCCTATGTCTTCAGCGAAGGCTCGTTCCAGGCCTGCCTCCAGGCATCGGGCATCTCGGCGGACCCGGGCAATCCGGCGAAGCTCATCGTCAACAATGTCAGCCCCCGGCGGATGCAGACGGCCCAGAAGATCGCCGACGAGCTGACGTCCTTGGGCCTCTATACCGAGGTGTCGTCCATGGCCGAGGAGGACTTCCTCTAGATCGGAAGAGCGTCGTGTAGGGA
>CALICR010000011.1 GCA_938049125.1 uncultured Clostridia bacterium | reverse complement strand
CATGTGGGAGCGCGGCTGGAGCTTCATCAAGAAGGCCGGCACCATCATCCTGCTGTCCACCATCTTCGTGTGGTTCACCACCTACTTCGGCTGGGTCGACGGCACCTTCCGGATGCTGTCTGAGGAGGAGATCGACTCCTCGATCCTCGCTGCCATCGGCGGCGTCATCGCCTGGCTGTTCAAGCCTCTGGGCTGGGGCAACTGGCAGGCTGCGGTCGCAGCCATCACCGGCCTCGTGGCCAAGGAGAACATCGTCGGCACCCTGGGCATCCTCTACGGCGGCGGCGACGGCACCGTGTACCAGAACATCGCGAGCGCCTTCACCGGCATCACCGGTTACAGCTTCCTGGTGTTCAACCTGCTGTGCGCGCCCTGCTTCGCGGCCATGGGCGCCATCAAGCGCGAGATGAACAACGCCAAGTGGTTCTGGTTCGCCGTGGGCTATGAGTGCGGCTTCGCCTATGTCATCGCCCTGATGGTCAACCAGTTCGGCGGTCTGTTCACCGGCAATGTCAACATCCTCGGCGTCATCGTGGCCTTCCTGCTGCTGGCCGGCATCATCTACATGCTCTTCAAGCCCTACAAGGAAGCCACGAAGCTGACCACCAAGGTCAAGGTGTAATCCAAAAGGCAAAGACCCCAAAAACGTTCAGTAGGAGGAGGAACCTGATATGTTTGCCTGGATCGCTGAAAACATCGGAACGATTCTGATCACGCTGGCGCTCATCGCCCTGGTGGCGCTGATCGTAAAGACCATGGCGAAGGACCGGAAGAAGGGTAAGACCTCCTGCGGCTGCAATTGTGCGCACTGTGCCATGCACGGGAGCTGCCACGAGCAGAAGTAGTTGCGATAAGGGAGGCGCAGAGACCTGCGTCTCCCTTGTTTGCTCTCAGGAGGAAACCGAGATTGGAAGCAAAACTGTCCGCATCCCATATCCGCTATCTGCTGATGCTGCTTTCGCTGGAGCAGGAGGGCACCGGCGTCTCCTGCACGGAGCTTGCTGGCGCACTGGGCGTCAAGAAGCCCAGCGTCCACGGCATGATGGCGACCCTCAGCGCCATGGAGCTCATCGTCCGCGGTCCCCGCGGCCGGGCGGCCCTGACTCCGGAGGGACGCCGCCAGGCGGAGCGCTATCGCTGCTATGCGGAGGCGCTGCACCGGTATCTCGGCGCGGTGCTGCCGGAGACGGCGGAGAGCCGCGAGGCCGTGCTGGCCCTGCTCTCGGCGCTGCCGCCGGAGTGCCTGGGCGCGATGTGCGGAAAAATCATGGAGCAATTTCGTGCGGAACCGCTGCGGGAAGCAGCGCCTGCATGATTTGAGCAAAAAAAGAAAACAATAGTGCCGTCCGGAAAAACCGGGCGCAGACCGAAAGGAGTCCAGAAATGAGTGTGGTGATCGTTGGAGGAAATGACTGTATGGTTCGGCAGTATATGGATCTCTGCGAGGCGTATCGCTGCCGCGCAAAGGTCTTCACGCAGATGAAGAGCGGCCTGAAGAATAAGATCGGCCGTCCCGATCTGCTGATCCTGTTTACCAATACGACGTCCCATAAGATGGTGCAGTGCGCGCTCAAGGAAACCAAAGGGCAGGACATGGTGATCGCCCGGTCCCATTCCAGCTCCATGGCGGCGCTGCGCAATATTTTAGATACCCATGTGCGATAACACGGCCTTTCAGGCGGACCGGACCCTGATCCGCCAGTGCGCACCGACCCTCGCGGGCCTGAAAACCGCCAGCCTCTTCGGCTGGCGGGAACGGTCCGGCGAGCGGCTGGCGCCCCGGATCCGGGAGTGGGACGCGGCGCTCCAGCCCAAGGGGCTGCGCGCCCTCCCGCTGCGGAGCACCCGGGAGCACAGCCTGGTCTATGTCTACCGGCCGGACCGCCTGCGGGCGGACCTCCGGAACGCCGAGGCGGACGCGCTGCTGGGGGAGCTTGGCTACCCCAGCGGCTGCCCGGGCCTGTGCCTGGCCCGGCTCATCCGCCGGCTGCGGGAGGACGGCGAATTTCCCCACGAGATCGGACTCTTCCTCGGCTATCCGCCCGAGGACGTCCGCGGATTCATCGAGCAGCGCGCCTCGGGCTATCAATGCGCGGGCTGCTGGAAGGTCTACGGGGATGCCTGCGCGGCGCAGCAGCGCTTTGCGCTCTATCGCCGATGTACCAGGGCCTACTGCAGGCTCTGGGAACGGGGGCTGTCGCTGGAGGCATTGACAGTCACCTGCAAAGCAAAAGAAAGGTTGTGTGAATCATGCAGAAAACAGCAGTGATCTACTGGAGCGGCACCGGCAACACGGAGGCCATGGCCAAGGCCGTCGCCGAGGGCGCGAAGGCCGCCGGCGCGGAGGTCGGCCTCTTCTCCGCCGACGAGTTCGACGCGGCGAAGATGGACGAGTTTGACGCCTTTGCCTTCGGCTGCCCCGCCATGGGCGCGGAGGAGCTGGAGGAGGAGGTCTTCGGGCCGGTGTACTCCGCCTGCGAGGCCAGGCTGAACGGCCGTCCCGTCGGTCTCTTCGGCTCCTACGGCTGGGGTGACGGCGAATGGATGCGCACCTGGGAGGACAACTGCAAATCCGCCGGCGTCAACCTGGCCGCCGACAGCGTCATCTGCCAGGAAGCCCCGGACGACGAGGCCGAAGCCGCCTGCCGCGCGCTGGGCGCAGCGCTGGCCGGCTGAGAAAGCAGACGCCCCGCAGACCCTCGGTCTGCGGGGCGCTTTTTCGAAGCTCAGATTATCTTTTTACACAAAAATTTTGCAGGGAGGTAGAAGATTTTTGCCTCTGCACTTGATTTCTGCGTTTCGCCGGAGTAAAATAACAAGAACGATAAGAGGAGGAACGTTATGAAGCTTCAGGAATCCGGAGAAATGTATCTTGAGACGATCCTGGTTTTGTCACAGAAGGGAGGCTTTGTGCGTTCCATCGATGTGGCGGAATCCATGGGCTACAGCAAGCCGAGCATCAGCCGGGCCGTGGGACTGCTGAAGAACAACGGCTACCTCACCGTGGACGACGACGGCGCGCTCCATCTGACGGAGCTGGGCCGCGAGACCGCGGAGCGGACCTACGAGCGCCATGTGGTGCTCGCGGACTTCTTTGTCCATCTGGGCGTCGATAAGGCCATAGCGGTCCAGGACGCCTGCAAGATCGAGCACGACATCAGCGACGAAACCTTCGCCGCGCTCAAGCGCTTTGTGGCGGAAAAGGCCAAGGCCTGAGCCGTCCGGCAGAAAAAAGACACCCGGCAGTCGAACGGCTGCCGGGATTTTTTCACAGGAAGATGGAGAAGAACAGCGGGATGGTCAGGATGGCCAGCACGTTGGAGATGCAGGCCATACCCGCACCGAGGCGGCAGTCCTTGCCGGCGGAGGAGGGGAAGACCACGGTGTTCAGCCCCGTGGGCATGGTGAAGACGGCGGCAAGGATGCAGAGGATGTCCCGCGGTACGCCCAGAAGGCGGCTGGCCGTCAGGAGCACGGCTGGGATGGCGATCATCCGGATGGCCACGGTCTTGTAGAGCAGCGGGTCCCGGAGAATGTCGCCGAGGTGGAACTCGGCGATCATGCAGCCCGTGAGCACCATGGCCAGCGGCCCCATGCAGGCCCCGCAGTCCGAGAGCACCTCGGTCACGAGGCCGGGCAGCGGGATCTTAAGCATCCCGAAGAGCGCGCCCAGGTACATGGCCGCCATGGGCGGGCAGAGCAGGCTCCGGAGCACGCTGCCCTTGCGGTCCAGCAGCAGCCGGTAGCCCACGGCGTAGGTGTAGACCGAGAGGGGCAGGCAGAAGATGGACATACGCATCAGCGTCTCACTGCCGAAGAGGCCCAGCACCAGCGGCGTGCCCACGTAGCCCGTGTTCGGCACGTTGAGGGAGTAGATGCAGACGTTCTGCCGGTAGCGGTCCGGGTCCAGGTGCCGCCCGATCCAGGTGCCCGCGGCGAAGGTGAGGCCGCAGGAGATGAGCGACGCCGCCACCAGGGGCAGGTCGGCGCTCAGCTTCGCCAGCGTGAAATTCTGGGCGAAGGTCAGGAACGTCAGGCAGGGGAGGATGAGGTTCACCTCCAGCAGAGACAGCGTCCCGGCGGTGGAGACGGGCACGACGGAGCGGCGGCGCAGCAGAAAGCCGCAGAGCAAAAAGAGGAACAGCTTGAGGACCTGGCGGAATGTCATCAGCAGCATAGGGACCTCCCGGACCGGCGGACAGTGCCCGCAGGATTTGCGGACCACGGCCCGCTGGGGCTACTTTACGGGCAGGATCCGCAAAAGTCAAGAAAAAATACGCAGAAATATTGGGCAATCCAACACGGACGGCACGCCAAAACGGGAAAGCGCACTGCATAACGGACAGCTTCTTTCCTTGACTTTCGCTTTCCTGCCTATCTATAATGAAATTACCAAATCAAACCGGACGCCGGGCAGGCTGCGCCGGGTCCGCAGGGAGGCACATGCGTATGCGAGAGGAAAACGCGCTCATCATCGGCGAAGCGACCGTCCGGAAGTATCTGACCCCCGAGGACGTGATCGACTGTGTGGAGAAGACCTGGCGGTGGTACGGTGAGGGGAAGGTCGTCATGCCGAACAAGATCACGACGGATATGAGCGGGATGGGCATTCCGGGCTGGTTCAACGCCATGCCGGCCTACATTGCACCCATGGACGTTGCCGGGATCAAGGTCGTCGGCGGCTACGACGGCAACAAGGCCCTCGGGCTGCCCTATATCAAGGCCAATTTGCTGGTGACGGATTCCCGGACCGGCGTGCTCCGGGCGCTCATCGCCGGGGATTATATCAACGACCTGCGCACCGGCGCGCAGCCCGCCATCGCGGCCCGGCTGCTGGCGTCCTCCACGGACACCGTCACCATCATCGGCACGGGTCTTCAGGGCTACACGAGCCTGCTCTGCATGAGCAAGGTGCTCTCCATGAAGGAGGTCCGGCTCAGCGACATCTCCGAGGCGGCCATGGACGCCTTTATCGCCCGCTTCCCGGCGGACGTGCCCTTCCGCTTCGTGAAGTGCGCCAGCCGTGAGGCGGCCTGCCGCGGCGCGGACGTTATCATCACGGTGACGAACGCCAATGCGGACCTGGTGGAGGAGCCGTGGGTCAAGGAGGGCGCGCTGGTCATGACCATGGGCTCCTTCCGGGAGACCGCGCCGGACGTCGTCCTGAAGGCGGACAAGCGTGCCGTGGACCAGGTGGGGCAGTCGCTGCACCGGGGCAACGTTAAGGAGCTGGCTGAGGCGGGGAAGATCACGGCGGACTCCTTCGAGATCGTGGTCCCGGATGTGCTGGCGGGCAAAACGCCGGGCAGGACCGACCCGAAGGACCGAATCTATATGCAGATCATTGGAACGGGGATGCTGGACGTGGCGGCGGCCGGGCTGCTGCTGGAGCGGATCGAGGCCTCCGGCGACGAGCTGTTCCGCTTCGATATGACACGATGAGCGCGCCGATCCAGCGGACGAAGCTCTATGAGGATGTGGCAGACCGCATCCTCGAGCGGGTCCGGGCAGGGACCTGGCCGGCGGGGAGCCGCCTTCCCGCCGAGGGCGAGCTGGCCGAGGAGTTCGACGTCAGCCGGAGCACCGTCCGCGCCGCGGTCCGGAGCCTCCGGATCGCCGGGGTGCTGCAGCCCCGGAACGGCTCCGGCACCTACGTGACGGCGCAGGCGCAGATGATCCTCGACACCCGGGAGCTGGCCGCGGTCATGGGCGACCCGGCGCGCATCCGGGACCTCGTCGAGACCCGCTATGTGCTGGAGCCGCAGGTGGCGGCCCTGGCGGCGCTGCGGGCCTCGGAGGCGGAGAAATCGGCGCTGCTGGCCGACGTGGCGCGGATGGAGGAGAAGCAGGATCGCCCGTCGCTGATGGCGCTGGGCTATGCGTTCCATCAGCGGCTGGCGCAGCTGTGCTGCAATCCGGTGCTCGCCGGATTTTATCAGTCCGCCGCCGGGCAGCTCCGGTGTATGCGTGTCCTGGAGTCCCTGACGCTGGAGGTCTACCTGGGGGACATCGCGGAGCACCGGCGTATTGCCGAGGCGGTGGCCGCCGGAGATGCGGCGCTGGCGGCGGAGCGGATGCGTGAGCACCTGCGCCGGGACTACGGCGCGTACCTCACGGAGCTTACGGCGCTCCGGTAATAAAATCGGGACTGCGGTCCGGCACTCTGCGCCGGGCCGCTTTTCTGTGCCCGGAATTTGAGACGGATTTGAATGAAAACGCCAAAGAACTGAGCACATCCAGGATATTTGGACATAATATGACGGAAACAGTCAAAAATGATTGACAAATTGAAAAAAACGCGCTATGCTGGTCATGCAAACCGGTCCGCAGGGCCGGAACGGGCGCGGACCGTC
Organism: uncultured Clostridia bacterium; assembly: GCA_938049125.1. Taxonomy (GTDB): domain Bacteria; phylum Bacillota; class Clostridia; order Oscillospirales; family Oscillospiraceae; genus RGIG3159. Next base: position 8,234 of record CALICR010000011.1, on the reverse strand, counting down.
AGGACGGTCCCGCACCGAATAACATCATCAGAAGAGGCTGCCTCCGGCGCGGCCTGCGGAGGTCAGGATGAAACGCTATCTTTTGGGGATCGACGTCGGCACGACCGGCACGAAGACACTGCTCTATTCCGCTGACGGTGCGCTGCTGGGCCGCGCCTACCGCGGCTATCCACTCAGCACGCCCCGGGTCGGCTGGAGCGAGCAGAACGCCGAGGACTGGTGGCGTGCCGTCGTCGGGACGGTGCGGGAGGTCTGCGCGGACCCGGAGACCGCGGCGAATGTCGCCGCCATCTCCCTCTCGCTCCAGGGCGGCACCGTGGTGCCCACGGACGCGGAATTTTGCCCCCTGCGCCCGGCCATGGTCTGGAACGACGCCCGCTGCGAGGCGGAGCGGGAGGCCTTCCTCCGGGAGATCGGCCCAGCCGCGGCCATGTACGAGAAGACGGGCTGGGGCCTGAGTCCCGGCCTTCCCGCCCTGGAGCTCCGCTGGCTCCGGGACCACGAGCCGGAGACGTTTCGGCGCGCCGCCTGGTTCCTCACGGTGCCGGACTACATCTCCGCGAAGATGACGGGCATCCCCGCCGCGGACCTCTCGGATGCAGGCATCAACCAGCTGATCGACGTGCGCCGGGGCTGCTATGACGAGACGCTGCTGCGCTTCGCCGGGGTCACGGCGGACCGGCTGCCGAAGCTCGTCCGCTCCGGCGAGGTCATCGGCCATCTGACCGAGGCTGCCGCCGCCGAGCTGGGCCTCACCACGGAGACGGTGCTGGCGGCGGGCGCCCATGACCAGTATGCCGTGGCCCTGGGCGCCGGGGCCACCGAGGCGGGCGACATCCTCATCGGCTCCGGCACCTGCTGGGTCGTCACGGCCATCAGCGATGCACCGGACTTCGCCTCGGGGCTGTCCCAGTCCGTGGCGGCGGTGCCGGGACGGTGGGGCTCGCTCCAGTCCCTGTCCTCCGGCGGCGTCTGCCTCGAGTGGTGGCGGAAAATTTTCGCCCAGGACGACGGGTCTACCGTGCCCTACGATGTCATCAACGCCGAGGCCGCAGCCCGGAGGGCGGCGGAGAGCGGACTTTATTTCTACCCCTTCTCCGGCCAGGCCGCGCCCGGGCGCAGCTTCTCCAAGGCGACCTTCGTGGGCCTAGACCTGTCCCATGACCGCTTCGACCTGGCCCGGGCCATCCTGGAGGGCGTGGCCTTCCAGACCCTCTGGATGATGGAGTTCTTCCGGACGAAGCCCTCCGAGGCGGGCCTGAAGCTGGCGGGCGGTGCGTCGAAAAGTCCGCTCTGGTGCCGGCTGACGGCGGACATCGCGGGTCTGCCGGTCCGCATCCCCGAGGTGGCCGACCTGGCCTGCGTCGGCGCGGCCATCCTCGCGGGCGTGGGCTGCGGGCTGTACCGGGACGCCGGGGAGGGCTACCGGCGGCTGGCGGTCCGGGAGCGGGTGCTTCAGCCGGACCCGGCGCGGGCGGCGGCCTACCGGCCCCTGTTCGCGGAGTACAAGCGCATCGCCGGGACCCTCGGCGCGGCCTACAGCCTGCCCATTCCGGGCGCAGAACTGTGAGAAATATGACCGGTTCGCGCATGATGGCTCTATTTTATCTTAAAATAGACTGAATCAGTCAAATAGAGGTTGACAGTCTGAACAAAACAGGCTATTCTGTGGGCGGAGGGACTACAGAGGTCCCGGCTCTGACCGAATCGACCATGCCGGAAACCGAAAAGGAGAATTGCTATGGCGCTTTTTGAAGTGACACCCTATGACAAGCAGGTCTATGAGCAGGAGCTGCGCGATTTCCTGCCGGACAAGATTTTGGACGTTCACACCCATGTGTGGCTGAATTCGCTGAACGGCGAGCCGGAGCGGAAGCCCGACGAGCCCCAGCGTACCGTGACCTGGCCGTCCCTCGTGGCGGCGGACAACTCCATCGAGGACCTCCAGGAGACCTACCGTCTGATGTTCCCGGGCAAGGACGTCAAGGCGCTGATGTTCACCAGCGGCGGCATCACCAAGGGCAACAACGACTACGTGGCGGAAAGCTCCCGCCGCTCCGGCTTCCCGGCCCTCTACTACAGCCATCCCACCGAGTCCGCCGACGAGGTGGAGCAGCGCATCCGCGAGGGCGGCTTCCTGGGCCTCAAGTCCTACCTCGACCTGGCTCCCAAGTACCTGCCCGAGGCGGAAATCCGGATCTTCGACTTCTTCCCGAAGGAGCAGCTGCGCCGCATGGACGAGATGGGCGCCATCGTCATGCTCCATATCCCGCGCCACGGCCGATTGAAGGACCCGGTCAACCTGGCCCAGATTCTGGAGATCAAGCAGGAGTTCCCGAACATCCGCCTCATCATCGCCCACATCGGCCGCGCCTACACAAAGGGCGACGTCGGCAACGCCTTTGAAGTGCTCTCCGCCGCGCCGGACCTCATGTTCGACTTCTGCGCCAACTGCTGCGAGTACGCCATCACCGAGCTGCTGCGCAGCGCCGGTCCGAAGCACGCTATGTTCGGTACGGATATGCCCATCCTGCGGATGCGGACGCACCGCATTGAGGAGAACGGCACCTACATCAACCTGGTGCCCCCCGGACTCTACGGCGACCCCAGCCAGGACCCCCACCTGCGCGAGGTCCCGGCGGAGGAGGCGGAGCACATCACCTTCTTCGCCTATGAGGAGCTGCTGGCCTTCAAGCGGGCCTGCAGGACCCTGGGCCTCAGCCGCCAGGACGTGGAGGACATCATGTACAACAACGCCGTCAACCTGATCGAGGGTGCGCGGAAGTCCATCTACGGCGGCAAGGCCTGAGAAAGGAGCACCCGATGAAAAAAATTCGGGTGGGCTACCTCCCGCTGTACATCAAGCTCTACGACGATGCCGACCCGCACTGGCGCGACCCCATGGTCTCCTGCATGAACACGCTCATCGCCATGGTCGAGAGCCAGGGCATCGAGGTCGTCCGGGCCGACGAGGTCTGCCGCGTCAAGGCGGAGTTTGACCGCGCTGCAAAGAAGTTCAACGACGCGGGTGTGGACGCCGTCATCACCCAGCACCTGGCCTATTCGCCGTCGCTGGAGTCCATCGACGCCCTGCTGTCCCTGGACGCGCCCATCGTGGTCTTCGACACCACGCCGGACTACCGGCTCATCGCCGCCGCGGGCTACAAGGACTGCATCATGGACAACCACGGAATCCACGGCGTCCAGGATATGTGCAGCCTCCTCAAGCGGCACCGGAAGCCCTATTACCTCTGCGTGGGCCATGCGCTCCACAGCGAGGTGGTCGCGGAGCTGGCGGGCCTCTGCCGTGCCGCGGCGGCGCGCAGCGCCTATCGGACGGCCCGCGTCGGCTCCGTGGGCGGCTCCTTCACGGGCATGGGCGACTTCCTGATCTCCGACGAGCGCTACCGCCGGGACATCGGCGCGGAGGTGCGCCGCATGACGCCCGAGGCCGTGCAGACGTACCTTGCCGAGGTCACCGAGGCAGAGATCGATGCGGAGCTGGCCTACGACCGCAGCCACTACAACGTGGAGGTGCGGCAGGAGACGGAATACCGCGCCGCGGCCCGCTCGGGCCTGGCCGTCCGGAAGTGGATGGCGGCGGAGGGCCTCACGGCCTGCACCGTCAACTTCCTGACGCTGGACGAATGCGGCCTGCCGAAGATGCCCTTTGTCGAGTGCTGCAAGATCATGGAGCGGGGCCTCGGCTACGCCGGTGAGGGCGACGTGCTGACGGCGGGCCTGGTGGGCGCGCTGATGCAGGTCTACCCGGACACGGCGTTCACGGAGATGTTCTGCCCGGACTGGGAGCAGGACGTCATCCTGCTGAGCCACATGGGCGAGAGCAACCCGCGCCTGGCCCGTTGGAAGCCCATCGTTGCCGACGCGCCTTTCAACTACAATTCCTGCGGCGACACCGTCGCCCTATACACCTGCTTCCGCCCGGGCAGGGCCGTCTATGTGAACCTTGCGCCCATGGAGGACCGCTTCACGCTGATCCTCAGCGAGGTGGAGCTGCTGGATGCGGGCCTGGAGCGGGGCGTCTACCGCTACGCCACCCAGGGCTGGATGAAGCCCTGCAAGCCGCTTCCCCGGTTCCTCAAGGAGTACTCCCTGGCCGGCGGCACCCACCATTCGGCCCTGGTCTACGGCGCTGCGCTCGCGGAGCTGGAGGCCTTCGGCCGGATGATGGGCTTCGACGTGACCGTCATCCGCTGAGGAGCCCAAAGCCCCGGGACCCAAAAAGGAGAAGACTATGGACATTGCGCTGCTGAAGCAGCTTGGAAATATCGACCAGATCGCCGGGATCCGGAGCGTTCGGCTCCTGCATGGCCGCGGCGAGGGCACGGAGCTGGCGGAGTTCCACAACGCCGCGGGCCTGCGCTTCACCGTGGTGCCGGACCGGTGCATGGACCTCTTTGACTGCTCCTACCGGGGCGTCAACCTGTCGTTCCAGACGAAAAACGGTCTCGTCTCACCCCAGGCCTTCTCGCCCATGAACGGCGAATTCTGTGAGCAGTGGCCCGGGGGAATGCTCGTCACCTGCGGCCTCGGCAACGTCGGGGAGCACTGCGGCGGCGACGGCGTCTACCCGACCCATGGCCGTATCTCCAGCGTCCCGGCCAAGCACTTCGGCACCGAGGCGGTCTGGGAAGGGGAGGACTACGTCCTCCGCGCCAAGGGCGAGATCCACCAGACGAAGCTCTATGGCCGCCACCTGAGCATCCGCCGCACTGTGGAGACGGGGCTGAACGACAAGTGCATCCGCATTCACGACGTGCTGACGAACTACGAGGCCGAGGACGAGCCGTACCTCATGCTCTACCACTTCAACTTTGGCTACCCGCTGCTCCAGGCGGACAGCCGCGTGGCCGCGTCCCCGGCGGACTGCAAGCCGCTGAATGCGCTGTCCCGGGACGGCGCGCAGATGCAGACGCCCGAGGATGGGCGCGGCGAGGAGCTCTACTTCCGCTCGAACTTCGGCGGCAGCCGCGCCTGCGGCGTGCTCTACAATGAGCGGCTGGAGCTGGGCGCTTACGTCGCCTTCGACACGGCGAATCTGCCCTGCCTCCTCGAATGGAAAAACCTCAAGTCCCACGACTACGTGCTGGCGCTGGAGCCCTGCAACAACGGCGGACGCAACCGCGCCGAGGCGCTGGCCGACGGGACGGCGGCGGTGCTGCCTGCCTATTCCAGCGTGGAGAACCGGCTGGAGCTGGGCGTGCTGGACGGCCTCGGCGAGATCCGGGCCTTTTTGAAGAATCTGTGACTCCGCGCGGACCGCGGAAGCATTGGGAGGAAAACATCGTGAAGCAGAATCGGGAACAGGAACTCATGACACGTCTCTCCATCGTGCAGAAGCTGAGCCTCGGCGAGGCCATGGAGCTTCTGAATATTTCGGAGTCCACGGCGCGGCGGATGTTCGCCAAGCTGGAGCAGGACGGCTTTGCCATCCGGACCCACGGCGGCGTCCAGTGCGTCAACCACGACATGACGCTCTACTCCTTTGAGTACGGCGCGCGGACCAACATCCGGAAAAAGACCGCCATCGCCCGGGAGGCCTGCACCTACCTGGAGGACGGCGACGTGCTCTTCTGCGACTCCGGCACGACGATCCAGTGCTTCTGCGCCGAGATGATCTACCGGCTCCGTAAGGAAAAGCTGAACCTCAAGGTCTACACGAACTCACTGGCCAACCTGGAGCTGCTGTCGCCCTACGTGACGGTGAACCTCATCGGCGGCGAGTACCGGGCCAACCGCAAGGATTTCTGCGGCTACCTCTCGGAGCAGGCCCTCAGCGGCCTCTATTTCACGAAGAGCTTCGTGGGCGCGGACGGATGTATGCAGGCCCGGCAGTTCACCACCACGGACTTCGAGACGGCACGGATGAACGAGATCGCCATGCGCAACTCCGAGAGGACCTTCATGCTGGTGGACTCCTCGAAGTTCTCCCTGTCGTCCCACGTGGCCTATGCGCCGGTGCAGAGCCTCTACGCCGTTATCACGGACACGGACGTCGCCCCGGAGACCCGCGCCCAGCTGGAGCGGTCCCCGGCCCGGCTCATCTGCGTGGACGCCGACCCGGCGGAGACGACGCGGCCCTGACAGGAAAAAATTGGAATCTGAACTGGAAATGGAAGGAATGGAACCATGAAACCAAAGATTCGGACCCCCTATTTTGAGATCGGCACCAAGAACTACATCTACGGCGACAAGGTGCTTGAGTACGCCCTGGCCGCGGACAAGGCCGCTGAGAAGTACGACATCGACGTGCTCTTCATCTGCCCCGCGGTGGAGATCCGCCGGGTGGCCGAGAACACGAAGCACCTCATCGTCCTGGCCCCCTACATGGACACGCTGCGGCCCGGCCGCGGCATGGCCGACACGCTGCCCGAGGGGCTGAAGGCCGCGGGCGCCCAGGGCGTCGTCATCAACCACTGCGAGAAGCCCATGAGCCTGCCCCAGATGAAGGCCACCATCGACCGCTCCCGGGAGCTGGACTTCCTGGTCTTCGCCTGCGCCGACACCCTGGACGAGGCCAAGGCCATCGCCCAGCTGCACCCCGACATCATCAACCCGGAGCCCTCCGGCATCATCGGCGGCGGCAACGGCGTCAGCCCCATGGCCTATGTCCGCGACTCCATCCGCGTCATCAAGGAGATCGACCCCGACATTATGGTCGAGCAGGCGGCGGGCATCACCAACGGCCAGCAGGTCTATGATTTCATCATGGCCGGCTCCGAGGCGGCAGGCGCGGCCTCCGGCATCATGAATGCCGCAGACCCCATCGCCATGATCGACGAGATGATTGCAGCCACCCGCCGAGCGGCCGACGACCTCAAGGCCCAGACGTAAGGAGGAAAGATCGATGGTTTACCGCGAAGCATTCAAGGTCCAGTCCCGGGACCGCGCCGTCAGCTTCCACGATGTGACGGACCGCGTCAAGGAGATCGCCGCCGCCTCTGGCATCCGGAACGGCATCGTGGTGGTCTACTCCCACCACACCACCTGCTCCGTCATCACCCAGGAGTGTGCCTTCGACAAGTCCATGACCGGCCTCGAGACGCTCCAGCAGGACCTCGTCAACGTCTTTGAGAACTGGATCCCCACCTGCCGCTACGAGGGCATGTACCTCCATCCGGGCCATGAGGCCCTGGCCTTCGCTGAGGAGCACGGCGAGGATAACTTCGGCTGCCACAACACCGACGCCCACCTCCGCTCCTCCATCATCGGCCGCAATGTGACCGTGGCGATGGCGGACGGCGAGATGGACCTGGGTGAGTTCGGCCGCGTCCATTTCATCGACTGGGACCAGACTCGCGCCCGTCAGCGCACGGTCCAGGTTATGGTCATCGGCGAATAAGCAAGTCCCGCGGCGGCCCGGCGCAAAGGGCCGCCGTATTTGCCCTTGCAATTGCCACAGGCCGACGCTATACTATATAATAATATGGAGAGAAAATCAAAACCCACGGGGAAGCGAGGAACCATATGAAGGGAATTTTTGATCCGGATTCGCCGCTGATGCGGACCATGAACGAGCTTGGCTCCATCATCTGGATGAGCGTGCTCTTTGTGCTCTGCTGCCTGCCGGTCGTCACCATCGGCGCGTCACTGACGGCGCTCTACCGGATGATGTTCAACCTGCGGCAGGACAAGACCTGTACCGCCGGGGCCTTCTTCTCGGCTTTCGCCTCCAACTTCAGGCACGCCACGGTGATCTGGCTGCTGGAGCTGGTCTTCGGCGCGGCGCTGTACTTCGCCTACGGCGGCCTGGGGCTGGTGGAGGCCAGCGCGCCGCGGATGGTGCTGCTGGTGCTCTTCTGCGTCGTATTCTTCCTGGGTGGCATCGTGTTCCTCTACGCCTACCCGCTGACGTCCTTTTTTGAGAACACCGTCGGCAATACGCTGCGCAATGCGCTGCTCATCGGCATGAAGCACTACAGCCGGACCGTCATCGCCTTCGCTCTGTCCCTGATCCCGGGCATGGTGGCGGTGCTCTCGCCCGCCTGGTTCCTGCGGCTGCTCTTCATCTGGCTGCTCATCGCGCCGGGCCTGCTGGTCTACTGGATCGGCGGGATCCTCCTGAAGGTCTTCCGGAACTACGTCCCCGGCGAGGACACACCGGCGACCACTTAAATAAAAGAAGCCGCGGCGGCTGGAGATATCCAGCCGCCGCGATGTTTTGCGATGCAAAAGCATAGCAAAATCAAAAATGTGCCATTTCCTCGCCCCTG
>CALICR010000010.1 GCA_938049125.1 uncultured Clostridia bacterium | reverse complement strand
CCCGCCGTGGCCTCCAGGTCCCCGACCCGCTCCGCCGCCGCGCCCCAGAGCCGCCCGGCGACGGCCTGGCGCAGCCGCTCCGCCGGCGGGCCGGAGAGCATCCCCTGGCTCAGGGGCTTCAGCAGGAATTCCGAGATGTCGCCGGAGTCCACCAGGCCGTCGATGGCATAGGCATAGACGGTCTGCCCGTCCTGCCACAGCTCCCGCCGGAGAAAATCGTCGCAGTCCGCAAAGATCGCCGAAATATGCGCGTCGTCCAGCGGACCCATATATTGCGCTTCCATGACCGAACCTCCCGTCCCGTTTTTCTCAGTATGCACCGCTTCGCAAGTTCCATGCACCATTTTTCACTTATATATATAATAAGAAGAGAAGCGCTTGTATTTCTCCCCGCAAACCGCTATAATAGGTCAGAAATCACCGCGCCGCTCCGGCGGCCGCGTATGCAAGAGGGATATCATATGTCAGATGTCATTGCCGCCGTGGCCACGGGCCGTCAGCCCTGCGCCATCGGGATCCTGCGCCTCTCCGGCGACGGTGCCGCCGCCGTGGCCGGGCGGGTGTTCCGGGCCTCCTCGGGCCGCCCGCTCCCGGAAGCGCCCAACCGCACGCTGATGCGCGGCGCACTGCTGGACGTCCAGGGCCGCGTCATTGACGAGGTGCTGGCCGTCTACACCCGCGCTCCCGGCAGCTACACCGGTGAGGACACCGTGGAGCTGCAATGCCACGGCTCCCCCGCCGTGCTGGCCGCGGGCCTCGAGGCCCTGTTCGCCGCCGGGGCACGGCAGGCCGGGCCCGGCGAATTTACAAAGCGCGCCTTCCTCAACGGCCGCATGGACCTCACCCAGGCCGAAGCCGTCGTGGACCTCATCGACGCGGAGACGGCGGACGCCGCCGCCAACGCCGCGGGCCAGGTGGGCGGCACGCTCCGGGACGCCATCTCCCCCGTCTACGACCGGCTCACGGACCTCATGAGCCATTTCCACGCCGTCCTCGACTATCCGGACGAGGACCTCGACCTCTTCACTCTCACGGGCTACGAGGGCACGCTCCGGGACGCCGCCGCTCGGCTGGACCGGCTGCTGGAGACCTGCCGCCGCGGCCAGGTGCTGAAGCACGGCGTCCGCGCCGTCATCCTGGGTCGCCCGAATGTGGGCAAGTCCTCCCTGCTCAACGCCCTGGCGGGCTATGACCGTGTCATCGTCACCGATGTTCCCGGCACCACCCGGGACACGGTGGAGGAGACGGTCCGGGTAGGCCGCCACCTGCTTCGCCTGCTGGACACCGCCGGGATCCGTGAGAGCACGGACCCCATCGAGCAGCTGGGCGTCGCCCGGGCCGAGGACGCCGCCGCCCGGGCCGATCTGGCCCTCTTCGTCTGCGACGGCTCCGTGCCCCTCGGTGACGAGGACCGCCGTGCCATGGACACCGCCGAGGCGGCTCCCAATTCCATTGCCCTCATCAACAAGACGGACCTCGGCTGCGCCGTGGAGCCGTCGGACCTCTACTTCGAATATGTGGTCCCGGTCTGCGCCAAGACCGGCGAGGGCCTGGACCTGCTGGAGTCAGCCCTGGACTTCTGCTTCCCCGAGGACGAGCCCTGCGACGGCTCCATCCTCACCAACGCCCGCCAGGCCGGCGCGGTCCTCCGCGCCCGTCAGTCCCTCGATTCTGCTTTGGCCGCCCTGACCCGGGGCCAGACGCCGGACGCCGTGCTGCTGGACGTCGAGGCCGCCATGGCCGCTCTGGGCGAGGTCACGGGCCGCACGGTCCGGGAGGACATCGTGAACCGCATCTTTGAACGCTTCTGCGTCGGCAAATAGGAGGCCGCCATGATCTATCTCGACAATTCCGCCACCACGAAGCCCTGTCCCGAGGCCATCGCCGCCATGCAGGAGATCGGAAGAGCGTCGTGTAGGGAAAGAGTG
>CALICR010000009.1 GCA_938049125.1 uncultured Clostridia bacterium | reverse complement strand
TCAAGGTTGACCTGCAAAATGTCACCGAGCGGCAGGTCCAGGGCCGTGGCCGCCTCCGCGAGGTACCAGGCGACGTCGCCCAGTTCCTTGGCCAGCCGCGCCCGGTCCAGCTCATGGCCCTGGGCCAGCCATTTCTTGACCAGGTCGATGGCCTCTCCGGCCTCGCCGCAGAGTCCCATGACGCTGTTGATGAGCACATCCTTTTTCTCCAGGGCCGGGTTCAGCGTCGTCATGGCCAGCCGCTGGTATTCGTTCGCGTCCATGGAGCGCCCCTCAGGTCGGGTCCGGCTCCGCGGGGAGCAGGTCGTAGGCGATGCGGTCGGTGCCGTCGTCCAGGTGGACGATGCCGGCGCGGCGGAAGCCGTTTTTGAGGATGAGGTGCTGCATGACCTTGTTGTCCGCGTGGGTGTCGATGCGGAGGTAGCCGCAGCGGGCATGGCACCACCGGATGCAGAAGGAGAACACGCCGTGGACGCGGCCCGAGGCCGCGATGCGGTGGATCGTGTGGTAGGGTGCGTCACTCTGCCACGTGCCGTCCTCCAGCACGGCGTAGGACGGCTCCAGTCCGCTCTGGAGCATGAACACGCCCTCGACGCGGCCCGCGGCTTCGCAGACGAAGCTGCGGCCCAGGCGGACGTCCTCGCGCACCAGGTCCTCGGGCGGCCATTTGTCGCTCCACTGGTTCGGGTTGCCGGTCTCCTTCATGAAGTCCCGGGCCCGGGCATAGATGGCGAAAATTTCGGGCAGGTCCGCAGGCAGGGCGGGGCGAATGGAGAATTTGACGCTCATTTTGCCTCCGCCTCCCGTTCCAGGATCATATGGTAGCCGCCGGTGCCGTAGTCGAGGCAGCGCTTGACGCGGCCCACGGTGGCGGAGCTGACGCCGGTGTCATCCGTGACCTTCTGGTAGGACTCGCCGGAGGCGAGCAGCCGTGCGACCTCCAGCCGCTGGGCCATGGAAAGCACCTCCTTGATGGTGCAGAGATCTTCAAAATAACGGTAGCAGTCCTCCACGGAGCGCAGGCTGAGGAAGGACTCGAACAGGCGGTCCGTCGATTCGCTTCTGGGCAGCGGCATAGCAATACCCCTTTCTAATTCTATCATACTATTTTAGCATGGGAAAGCGAAAAAATCAATGCGGCGCGCGAAAAAGGCCCTGCCCGCAACGGACAGGGCCAAAATCTCGCCTTTCTTATTGGGCGTGCAGCTTGGCGCGCTCCTTGGAGATGGACTCCCAGCTCGGCGCGGCGGCAAGAAGCTCGGAGAATTTATGAAGAGCCTCCGGCACGTCGATGTTCTGGGGGCAGACCTGTTTGCAGTTGCCGCAGCCGAGGCAGTCAGCCGGCTTTTTGCCCTCGGGCAGCGAGTCCACCAGCATACCCGGCGTCATGGTGGAGCCGAGGGCGGCGTCGCTGTAGAGCGAGAGCAGGTAGGGGATGTTCAGCTCCTGGGGGCAGCTGCTGCAGCAATAGCGGCAGCCGGTGCAGGGCAGGAGGTTCATCATCTTGGCGGCGATGGAGGAGAGGAGCGCCTGCTCCTCGGCGCTGAGGGGCGCGGAGGAGGAGAAGGTCTCCACGTTGTCCACCATCTGGGGCATCTCGGTCATGCCGCTGAGGACGATCTGAACGCCGGACAGGTCCTGGAGCCACCGGAAGGCCCAGGAGGCAATCGAGGCATCGGGCCGGAGGGCGCGGAGCG
>CALICR010000008.1 GCA_938049125.1 uncultured Clostridia bacterium | reverse complement strand
AGTCCGGGCTGTCCAGCGGGATGACGCGGATGTCCTTCTCGCGGCACTCCCGCAGGATCTTCTCCGCCGGTCCGAGGTCCCGGTCCATGAGCGCCGCCCGGTCCTCCGCCGTCAGCTCCGCCGCCTCGCGCAGCTCGGCCTCAGTGGCACGGTAGGCGCGCTCCGGCGTGCCGAAGGCAGAGAGCACCCGAATTCTTCCCCTGGTGCCAAGTCCCTCCAGCCCGCTCAGCCAGACCCAGTAGACCTCCACGCCCGCCCGTCCTTTCTCTTTCTATCGCTTCATCTGCCACATCACAATGGCCGCCGCCACGGCAGCGTTCAGGGATTCGCAGCGTTCGTTCATCGGGATGATGAGCCGCCGGTCCGCCGCATCCAGATAGGCCGCGGAGACGCCGCGCCCCTCGCTGCCGATGACCACGGCCAGCTCGCCCAGCACCGCGCTGCGGAGGTCGCAGGCGTCCTCGGTCAGCGCCGTCACCGCCAGAGGGATACTCCCGCTCCGACAGGCGGCGATGAGGTCCGCCGCCGCCGCCTGCTGGGGATGGGTGCGGAACACCGCACCCATGGACGCCCGGACCGTCTTCTCGCCGTAGGGGTCGGCACAGCCCTCGCTGAGGACCACGGGCACCTCCAGGGCGTCGGCGGTGCGCAGGATGGTGCCGAGGTTCCCGGGGTCCTGGATGCCGTCGAGGATCAGGCAGCCGCCCCGGAGCCGCAGCGGCTCCGGCTCCGGCATCCGGCATAGAAACAGCGCGCCCTGGGGCGTTTCCATGCTGGAGAGCTGCCGCATCAGCGCCTCCGGCACCTCAACGCACCGGACGCCCTCCGGCAGGGGCCGCGCCGGGCAGACGCCCTCGCGCAGCACGACGGTGTGCAGCCCCGGCTCCCAGCGGATGGCCTCATCCAGCAGCTTCGTGCCGTCGGCGACGAACTCCCGGGTCCGGTAGCGGTAGCTCCGGGAGGTCTGTAATTTTCGGATATGCTGCGCCAGGGGATTCTGGCGGCTCGTCATGCGTTCCATGCTGCCTCCGGCAAATACACGGAATGGGGCATAGCCTCTCTATGCCCCATCCGACACGTTATCTCTGCACAGAAAGAATCTTGAAGTAGAGGGAGCCGACCGGCGCTTCGACCTCGGCGGTCTCGCCCTCCATTTTTCCGACCAGCGCCCGTCCGAAGGGAGAGTCGTCGGAAATTTTGCCCATCATGGGGTCCGCCTCCTGGGAGCCGACGATGGTGTAGCAGTCCACGTCGCCGGTCTCCTGGTCCTCCACCTTGACGGTGCAGCCGAGGCCGATGCGGCCGCTGTTCTCCTCGGACTCGTCGATGACCACGGCGTGGGCCAGAATGTTTTCCACCTCGGCGATGCGGCCGTAGAGCTTCGCCTGTTCGTTCTTGGCCTCGTCGTATTCGCTGTTCTCGGAGAGGTCGCCGAAGGAGCGGGCCTCCTTGATCTGCTCTGCCACCTCGGCCTCGCGGGTGGTCTTGAGGTACTTGAGCTCGTCCTCCAGCTCCTTGAGGCGCATCAGGGTCAGCTTGAATTCCTTTGCCATGTTTTCCAGTCCTTCCTGAATCTTGGTTCGGATTCCTTTATATTATGTGTGTGATTATAGAACCCCTTGCGGCGGGCTGTCAAGTCTTTTCTTTCCCGCGTCGGAAAACCGCCGGATTTCCCGCCGTTTCCGCGGCTTTTCCGCCGCCGGACGCGTCAAAATCCCGGGTCCGGGCTGTGGCGGCGACATCAAAACTTTTATAAGAGAACACCGTGAATTTCTCTTGTGCGCTTTCTTCATCGATGCTATACTATATTTTAATAGGAGTACCCGACGCCGGGCCGCGGGGGCGGTCCTGCATCCAAACCGGGACCTCCAAATCTGTACAGGGGGGAAACCACATGTTGACAACGATCAAAAAGCTTCTCAGCGTTCTGTTGTCAGTGACGATCATGTTCGGACTGCTTGTTCCCTGCATGACGGTCTCTGCTTTGGAACCGGAAGCCATCTCCGCAGCGGCGGAGGAAGCCGCCGCTGCGGAACTCGACGGCGTAGGCGCCGAGCCGCTCGCGGGAATCGGCGCGGGCTATAACTGCACGCTTCATTCGAATTACCCGGACGGGACGGACTCCACCGTCACAAAAACCGGAAGGAAAGGGAACCTCGGCCTTTCGACCTGCCAGAATCTCTTCACTTACCCGGGGTACTATCTGACATCCTGGAACACCGCCGCCGACGGCAGCGGAACAGAGTATGCCACAAACGCATATGTGGAAGGTACGCTCACGCTGTATGCCCAGTGGACGGACGGCAGCACCGTTACCCCGCCTACTGAGAACAAACCTTCCAGCGGGCCTTCCAGAGACCGTCTGAACACAGCGCAGTTCCGCTTTGTCCATACCGGTACGACCGATCCCAGCATTGTTCCTTCTAATCATAGCCTGAAGGATGCCACGTCTTATACGATCGGCGAAATCGAGGGCAATGACTGGGTCGGCTATACCGTTCCCGTCACGGTCACGCTCGCACATGGCGACGCAATGGAAGCAAAGGCCAACACTTCCGCTGTCAAAAGCTGGGGTGCCGGTGAAAGCGACTATGTCTATGACTTTTCTGCCATGGGCGGAAACACGTTCACCTTTACCGCCTATTATGTGAACGGAAAGTGGTCTGCATACGATACCACCGCGCAGACAAAGTTTGGCATTGTCAGTGAATTGAAGACGAAAATCTGGCTGACCGACAAGGCTGCCGCTCCCACTGAGTACACCGTCACCTACACGGACGGTGTGGAGGGCGAGGAGGTCTTCGCCGACCAGGTTTACACCGTAAAGGAAAACGACCCGACGCCCGCCTTTGAGGGCGGCACGCCCATCCGCCAGGGCTACACCTTCCTCGGCTGGGAGCCGGAGGTCGCCGCGACCGTCACCGGCAACGACACCTACACGGCCCAGTGGAAAAAGAACCCCGAGTCCGTCACGCTGAAGGTCAACATCGACTGCGGCTGCCAGCGCCATGACAAGGGCTCCTACGTCTGCATGACCAAGGTGACCGTCTACGCCGGCGGCACGGAGCTCGGCTCCTTTACCGCGGGCGGCGGCCACAAGTCCCAGAGCTTCACCGTCCCCTACGGCGCGAAGGTCCGCCTCGTCGCCGCGCCCAACACCTATAACGTCAAGATCACGACGCTGTTTGACGGTTACTTCGACGGCGAGACGCTGATCTCCGCCGAAAAGGACTACACCATCGATTCTCTGACCGCCGACACGGAGCTGACCGCGAAGTTCTCCAAGGCGGAGGAGTATCTCATCACCTTCAACGGAAACGGCACCAATAAGCTCTCCGGCACCATCTCCGGCAATAACGAATCCGTTGACGCCTATGCCCCCGGCACCGAGGTCTCCCTCAAGACCGCCATGGGCGGCAAGCGCTTCACCCGGGACACCAGCACGGACTACACCACCGCGTACCGCCAGACCGGCTGGAACACCAAGGCCGACGGCACCGGCACCCACTACGGCATGAACGACACCATTCTCATGCCCGCCGAAAACCTGACGCTCTACGCCGAATGGGAAGCCTATGAAAACGACCACTGGACCTTCAACACCACCGAGGGCGGCAGCCTGACCTGGGGCACCGATACCAAGACCGGCTCCGGCGACAGCCTGAAGGCCTACGTAGTCGGCTCCGCCAAGAGCTTTGGCTTCGGTATCTACGCCCCCATTAAGGCTGTTGCGCAGCCCGGCTATCACTTCGTCGGCTGGTACCGCGGCGACGAGCTGCTCTGGACCACGGACGGCATCTACAGCAGAGCGGAATACCGCAAGGTCCTCGACAAGTGGAGCTCCACCAACAACGTCATCGAAGCCCGCTTTGAGGCCAACACCTACAACGTCACCTTCAACTCCAACGGCGGCGACACGGTCGATCCCATCACCGTCACCTTCGGCCAGAGGTACGGCAACCTGCCCTCCGCCGGGTACATCGACGGTCTCCAGAACCTCGGCTGGTATCTTGTGGACGCCGAGGGCAATGTGGTCGGCAGCCAGATCAACAAGCGCACGCTTGTCACCGAGACCCGTGACCACGAGCTGTTCCAGAAGCGCGAGATCAAAGTGCCCAGCGTCAAGATCGAGCGCAGCCGCAGCCCCTACAGCTACATCGACGAGCCCATCGTCCTGACCGCCAAGACCACCGAGTACAGTGACCTGAACTACAGCTACCAGTGGTACAAGGACGGCGTCGCCCTGACCGACGACGACCTCTATGAAGGCACGGCCACCAGCGTCCTCACCCTCAAGCACGACTATGTCAGCGCCTCCGGCACCTACTCCGTCACCGTCACCGTGACGAAGGGCGATGCTCTGGCGAACGTCATCACCGAGAACGAGTCCGCTGTCGGCACCGCCACCGACAAGAAGATGACCATCCGCCGGACTGTGGACCAGCTCCTGTACGACGCCAACGGCGGCGAGGGCGGCCCGTCCAACAACTACAGCTTCCTGGAGGACGGCAAGTATATCGCCCGCGTGCAGGGCACATACCCCACCCGCGAGTACTACACCTTCACCGGCTGGAACACCGAGGCGGACGGCTCCGGCGACAGCTACAAGGGCGGCGACCGCTTCCCCTTCGGCACCCCGGAGACCAACCCCAACGGCGGTCGGCGCGCCACGCTCTACGCCCAGTGGACCGCCAACGAGTACACCGTGACCGTCGTGCCCAACAACGGCGAGGCAGACCTGGACATCACCCTCACCTGTGAGGACACCGTCAGCACGAAGCTGCCCATCCTCACCCGCACCGGCTACACCTTCGCAGACTGGACCGACGAGGACGGCAACGCCGTGGACACCGACGTTCTCTACGCCAAGGACTTCCCCGGCACCCTGGTCGCCCAGTGGACCGCCAACACCTATACCCTGACCTTTGACCCGAACGGCGGCAAGGCCGACAAGGACACCGCCTCCGTCACCTACGACGCCGCCATCGGCGCGCTGCCCACGGCCACCCGCGAGGGCTACACCTTCGCCGCCTGGACCGACAAGGACGGCAAGGAAGTCACCAAGGACACCGTCTACACCGTGGCCGGCGACTCCACCCTCACCGCCCAGTGGAAGGCCAACACCTACACGCTGACCTTCGATGCCAATGGCGGCAAGGCCGACAAGGAAACCGCCTCCGTCACCTATGACGCCGCCATCGGCGCGCTGCCCGCGGCGACCCGCAAGGGCTACACCTTCGTCGCCTGGACCGACAAGGACGGCAAGGAAGTCACCAAGGACACCGTCTACACCGTG
>CALICR010000007.1 GCA_938049125.1 uncultured Clostridia bacterium | reverse complement strand
TCCTTCGCGCAGATGGACACCATGCGCTCGTCGCAGGTCAAGCCCTCGCCGACGCAGCCCATATCCACGGAGATGGCTTCCGTCACGCCCGCGGGCACGCTTGCGCTTCCGCCGTGACCGACCTCTTCAAACGAGGTGATGTGGACGTAAACCGCACGCTCCGGCACGACGTTCGCGTCCTTGAGATACTTGGCATATCCCAGCAGGATGCCGACGCTCAGCTTGTCGTCGAGGAAGCGGCTCTTGATGTAGCCCCGCTCCGTCACCCGGGTCCGCGGCTCGAAGCAGACAAAGTCGCCGGGCCCGATGCCCAGCGCGCGCACGTCCTCCGCCGAAGCGACGACCTCATCCAGCAGGACTTCCATGCCCCGGAAGGTCCGGGCCGTGCCGTTATAGTTGTCGTGGACATGGATGGAGGCGTTGCAGAGCTGGAGCGTGCCCGTATAGGAGCCGCGGAACTTCGTCACGATGCGGCAGTTCTCCGCCTCGGTGTTGTTGGCGTTCAGGCCGCCGACGTTGACGATGCGGAGTCGTCCGTTGCTCTTGACCTCCGCGACCATGCCGCCGAGGGTGTCCGCGTGAGCCTCCAGCAGGACGGCGTTCTCCGCGTCCCGGCCCCCGAGGTCCACAAGCACGCTGCCCTTACGGGTCCGCGTCACCTGCGCGCCCAGGGCGCGGAACTCCTCCGCCACCCAGTGGGCCGCCTCCTCGGTGTAGCCCGTCGGGCTGTCGATGGCCAGCAGCTCCACGGTCT
This sequence comes from uncultured Clostridia bacterium, assembly GCA_938049125.1. Classification (GTDB taxonomy): domain Bacteria; phylum Bacillota; class Clostridia; order Oscillospirales; family Oscillospiraceae; genus RGIG3159. The sequence continues at coordinate 852 of CALICR010000007.1, read as the reverse complement.
TCTCCACGGCAAATTCCATATATTCCTTCAGATCCGGCATGGTGATGCACTTCCTTTTCTCAATTTCCGGCCCGGCGGGGCCGCATGGATGGCTCCGCCGGGCGTCCTGTTCTCTGTCCTTACTATATCACGCCGCGCCGCCGGACGCAAGCCGTCTTTTTCCGCCGAGAACTGGGGGTTGACAAACGATGCACGGCCCGCTATAATCCTTCATTGTTGAATGATTCATTTTTGAAGTAATTGAGGTGATTCCATGAACCCAAGTATGGCCTTCGCGCGGAAGACGGCCCTGGCCTACGGCGCGCTGTGCCGCCCGCTCTGTCAGGAGCTGGGGCTGTCCCAGACGGCCTTCGACATTCTGCTCTTCCTGGCCAACAACCCGGACTGCCGCACGGCCCGGGACATCGTCGAGGTCCGGCGCATCAAGGCAAACCTCGTCTCCGTCCACGTGGACCGGCTGGTCCGGGACGGCTACCTGCTCCGGCGGCCCGTGCCCGGCGACCGGCGGAAGACGGAGCTGGTCTGCACGGACCTGGCCCAGCCCGTGGTGGAGCGGGGCCGGGCGCTGCAAACCGAATTCTTTGACCGGCTCTTCGCCGGCATCGATGAGCCCATGCGCACGGCCTTCTTCGCCGCCGTGCAGCGCATGGAGATAAATCTCGACACCATTCTGGAGGATGCGACCTGATATGAAATTTCTCACCGTTCTGCTTGTCACCTTTTTCGCCGGCATGGGCGCCGGCCTCGGCACCGGCTTCGCAGGCATGAGTGCCGCCGCTGTCATCAGCCCCATGCTCATCACCTTCCTTGGCATGGACCCCTATATGGCGGTGGGCATCGCCCTGTCCTCGG
>CALICR010000006.1 GCA_938049125.1 uncultured Clostridia bacterium | reverse complement strand
GCCGTTGATGCCGCGGCCGCCGCGCTTCTGGCTCCGGTAGGTGTCCACAGGCATCCGCTTGACGTAGCCCTGCTCCGACAGTGTGTAGCAGCAGTCCTCCTCCTCGATGAGGTCCTCAATGTCCAGCTCGTTTTCCACGTCCTGGATCTCGGTCTTGCGGTCGTCGCCGTACTGGTTGCGAATTTCGGTCAGCTCATCCTTGAGGATGGAGCGCACGAGGGCCGGGTCGCCCAGCACGCGCCTGAAGTAGGCGATCTTCTCCTCCAGCTCCTTGTACTCGTTCTCCAGCTTCTCGCGGTCGAGGCCCTGGAGCGCCTTGAGGCGCATATCGAGGATAGCCTGAGCCTGCACATCGGAGAGGCTGAATCTGGTCATCAGGTTCTCCTTGGCGTTGTCGTAGCTGGAGCGGATAATGTGGATGACCTCGTCGATGTTGTCCTGGGCAATGAGCAGGCCCTCCAGCAGATGGGCGCGCTCCTCGGCCTTGCGGAGGTCGTAGCGGGTCCGGCGGACGATGATATCCTCCTGGAACACCAGATATTCATCCAGAATATGGCGCAGAGAGAGGATGCGCGGCTGCTTCTGATTGTTGACCAGGGCCAGCATATTGATGGAGAAGCTGGACTGCATCGCCGTCTGAGCAAAGAGGCGATTCAGCACCACCTGCGGGTTTGCGTCGCGCTTCAGCTCGATGACGATGCGCATACCGCTCCGGTCGCTCTCGTCGCGGATGTCGGAGATGCCCTCAAGGCGCTTCTCGTGGACCTGGTCCGCCATGTTGGCGATGAGCATCCGCTTGTTGACCTGGTAGGGCAGCTCCGTCACGATGATGCGGGTGCGATTCTGGGAGAATTCCTCGAATTCGGCCCGGGCGCGGATGACGATGCGGCCGCGGCCCGTGGCGTAGGCGGCGCGGATGCCGCTGCGGCCCATGATGATGCCCTTGGTCGGGAAGTCCGGGCCCTTGATGTATTCCATGAGGTCCGGCAGCGTCGCCTCCGGGTTGTCCAGCACGCAGATGGCCGCGTCGATGACCTCGCGGAGGTTGTGGGGCGGGATGTTCGTCGCCATGCCGACAGCGATGCCGCTGGAGCCGTTGACCAGCAGATTCGGGAATCGGCTGGGCAGGACCAGCGGCTCCTTTCTCGTCTCGTCGAAGTTTGGCTGGAAATCCACGGTCTCCTTGCCGATGTCCCGGAGCATTTCGTCGCACATCTTGGACATCCGTGCCTCGGTGTACCGGTAGGCCGCCGGGGGGTCGCCGTCCACGGAGCCGAAGTTTCCGTGCCCGTCAATGAGGGGATAGCGCATGGAGAAATCCTGCGCCAGACGGACCAGGGCGTCGTAGACCGACGCGTCGCCGTGGGGGTGATACCGGCCCAGCACGTCGCCGACGGCGGTGGCGCACTTGCGGAAGGGCTTGTCGTGGGTCAGATTGTCCTCATACATGGCGTAGAGGATGCGGCGATGGACCGGCTTGAGGCCGTCACGCACATCGGGCAGCGCCCGTCCGACGATGACGGACATGGCGTAATCGATGTAGCTCTTTTTCATCTCGTGGACCAGCTCGGAGTTCACGATGGTCTGATCCGGGAACTGAATGTCCTCGGGCTTGTAGTCTTTCTTATGGCTTGCCAATTTCCGTCACCTCCTTACACGTCCAGATTGACGACGTATTTCGCATTCTGCTCAATGAATTCCTTGCGCGGCTCGACCTGCTCGCCCATGAGCACCGTGAAAATTTCATCGGCGGCCACGGCGTCCTCCAGGGTGATGCGCCGCAGGGTCCGGGTCTCCGGGTCCATGGTGGTCTCCCAGAGCTCGTGGGGGTTCATCTCGCCGAGGCCCTTGAACCGGGAGATGTCCACGCGGACATTCGGATTGTCGCCCCGCAGCTCGGCGGAGATGGTGTCGCGCTGCTCCTCGGAGTAGGCCACGCGGCTCTGCTTGCCGCGGGTCAGCTTGAAGAGCGGCGGCACGGCGCTGTAGACGTAGCCCTGCTCAATAAGGGGCCGCATGAAACGGAAAAAGAAGGTCAGCAGCAGCGTTCGAATGTGACTGCCGTCCACGTCCGCATCGGCCATGATGATAATTTTATGATAGCGCAGTTTTTCGAGGTTGAACTCCTCGCCGATGCCCGCACCCAGCGCCGTGATGACGGGCTGGAGCTTGTCGTTGCCGTAGACCTTGTCGGCCCGGGCCTTTTCGACATTGAGCATTTTGCCCCAGAGGGGCAGAATGGCCTGGAACCGGGAATCCCGGCCCTGCGTGGCGGAGCCGCCTGCGGAGTCGCCCTCGACGATGTAGATTTCGGTCAGCGAGGGGTCGCGCTCGTTGCAGTCCCGCAGCTTGTCGGGCATCTGGCCGGACTCGAGGCCCGTCTTGCGGCGGACCGACTCCCGGGCCTTCCGGGCGGCCTCCCGGGCGCGGTTGGCCATCATGGCCTTCTCCAGAATTGCCTTGGCCGTGGCCGGGTGCTCCTCGAAGTAGACGGCCAGCTGGTCCGAGACGATGCCGTCCACCAGCGTCCGGATGTAAGCGTTGCCGAGCTTCTGCTTCGTCTGGCCCTCGAACTGCGGCTCCGGCAGCTTGACGGAGATGACCGCGGCGATGCCCTCGCGGACGTCGTCGCCGGAGACCTTGTCGTCTCCCTTGATGATGTTGTTTTTCACGCCGTAGGCGTTGATGATGCGCGTCAGGGCCGTCTTGAAGCCGGTCTCGTGCATACCGCCCTCGGGCGTATGGATGTCGTTGGCGAAGGAGACAAGATTTTCGTTGAACCCGTCGTTATATTGCAGCGCGATCTCCGCCACGGCGTCGCCGCGGCTGCCGCTGAGGTAGATGACGTCCTCATGGATGGGCGTCTTATGACGGTTCAGGTAGGTCACGAACTCGCGGATGCCGCCCTCATAGCACATGGAATCACTGGGGCCGTCCTCGGTGCGTCGGTCCGCGATCTCAATATGGACGCCGCCGTTCAGGAAGGCCTGCTCCCGCAGCCGGGTATGCAGGGTCTCATAGTCGTAGACCAGCGTATCGAAGAGCTCCGGGTCCGGCTTGAAGGTGACGATGGTGCCGTGACGGTCCGTCCGGCCCAGAATCTTCATTTCCTGGGTAATGGCGCCGCGGGAAAACTTCATCTCGTAGATTTGCCCGTCCCGGTGGACCTGGACCTCCAGCCACTCAGACAGGGCGTTGACCACAGAGGCGCCGACGCCGTGCAGACCGCCGGAGACCTTGTAGCCGCCGCCGCCGAACTTGCCGCCGGCGTGCAGCACCGTATAGACGACCTCCAGCGCAGGGCGGCCCGTCTGAGCCTGGATGTCCACGGGAATGCCGCGGCCATTGTCCGTGACGGTGATGGTATCACCTGGGTTGATGGTCACGGTGATATGGTTGCAGTAGCCCGCCAGGGCCTCGTCAATGGCGTTATCCACGATCTCGTAGACCAGATGATGGAGACCCGACGCGGACGTGGAGCCGATATACATACCGGGACGCTTCCGGACCGCCTCCATGCCCTCCAGCACCTGAATTTGTGAAGCGTCGTATTCGTCTATCTTCTTCTGCAAATTCATAGATTCGGGCATGATGCTTCCTCCTTACTGATTCTCTTTTCCATGGTCTGGGCGCTGAACTGCGTCAGATACACCCGGTCCATGCCGAATTCCCGGGTCAGCAGGAACGACTTCGGCAGCTCCTCGCCCGCGGCGACGACCTGGCCGTTTCGCTCCGCCTCCCGGAGAAACTGCCTTGTATGCTTGGAGCAGCTGGTGTTGTCGAGATCAAAGATCCCGATGATGGTCCTGGTCCGGACCGCCATGCTGCTGCCGATGGAATGGTACATATTGGCTCCTTTTATTGCGCGATCGCGCCGTGCTCCACGGTCAGGACCTGGCCGATGTCGGTCAGGCGGTCCTTCTCGCAGCAGGTGATGAACACCTGTCCGGTGCGGATCTGATTCAGCACGAAATTCTGCCGCCCGGCGTCCAGCTCCGAGAGCACGTCGTCCAGCAGCAGGATTGGCTCCTCGCCGGTGTCCTCGCGGTACAGCTCCCGTTCCGCCAGCTTGAGGGAGATGGATGCGGTCCGGGTCTGGCCCTGGGAGCCGTAGCTCTTGATGGACCGCTCGCCGATGCAGGCGGTAAAATCGTCCTTATGCGGCCCCGAAAGGCACTGGCCGGACTCCAGCTCCGCCCGGGCGTGGCGCTCCTGGTGCTCCCGCAGGAGCTGATAGAGCTCCTGCTTCGGCGCGAAGGGATCCCCGATATTCGAGACGGTCTGGTAGGCCAGCGTGAGCGTCTCCCGCCCGCCGGAAAATTCCCGGTGGAACCGGTCCGCGCATTCCGACAGCGTGCGAAGATACTTCGCTCGTCCGGAGATCAGCACGGCCCCGTAGCGCGCCAGCTGCTCGTTGAACTCCGGCAGCGTGTCCAGCAGCGACGGGAACTCGCGGTAGTCCTTCAGAATGCGGGCCTTGTGGTCCAGCAGGCGGGCGTATTCGGAGAGCGCCGTCTCATAGCCGGGCCGCAGCTGGCAGAGGGCGTTGTCAATGAGCTTTCTCCGGCCCGCCGCGCCGGTCTTCAGGATCAGCAGATCCTCTGGGCAGAACAGCACCGTTGGCATCAGGCCCTGAAGCCCCGCAGCGTTTTTCTGCTTGACGCCGCCGATGTAGAGCTGACGCGGCCGCCGTCCCTGAAACATGACGGCCCGGATGGTCTGCTCCCGGTCCCGGAGCGTGACACCCGCCTGCAGGTCGCAGAAGTCATCGCCGAAGCGGATCAGCTCCTGCTCCTTCCGGGTCCGGAAGGACCGGCCCGTCGAAAGGTAGGTGATGGCCTCCAGCAGGTTTGTCTTGCCTTGGGCGTTGTCGCCCACGATGAGGTTCACGCCGGGCACAAAGGCCGCGTCCAGGGCTTCATAGTTCCGGAAGCCGTATAGGACCAGCCTATTGAGGTGCATTTCCGGTCACCACAAAGGTATTGCCCATAAATTCGGCCTGATCGCCGGGGCGCAGCTTCTTGCCGCGCATCAGGCAGGTCTCGCCGTTGACCCTCACGTCGCCGTTCAGGATCATATTTTTCGCCATGCCGCCGGACCCGGCCACGTTGGCCAGCTTCAGCAGGGCCTCCAGCTTGATATATTCCGTCGTGATGGGCACGGAGACTGGCTCGGCGCTCTTTTTTGTCACTCTGACCTTCATATTATTCTCCCGCCTTCAGCCGCACCGGCAGCACCATATAGCTATAGAGGTCAGAGCCGTCCGGCGGCGTCAGCACCACGGGGCTGAGGCTGTTGGAGAGGCCCAGATTGACCTCCGGCGTCGGCACGGCCTTGAGGGCCTCCAGGAGGTAGCGGCAGTTGAAGCCGATCTCCAGCTCGCCACCGTCGCCGGCGATGCTGCACGCGTCGTGGGCCGTGCCGATGGTGGATACGGTCTTGAAGTCCGCCGTATTTTCGCCGAAGAGGCAGCGGACCGGGCTCTTCACCTTCTCGGAGATGATGAGGCCCACGCGCTCGATGGAATCCGTCAGCGCCGCCACGTTGGCCGTCAGCAGGACAGGGTTGTTGGTGGGCACGACCCGCCGCCAGTCGAGGAACTCGCCCTCCAGCAGGCGGCAGACCAGGGTGGCATCGCCTATTTTGAACATGAGGTGCTTGGTGCCGAGGGTGAAGTAGGCGTTCTCGTCGGTGTCCGTCAGAATTTTCTCGACCTCCCGGAGCGCAGCGGCGGGGGCGACGAACTTGAGCTTACGGCCGATAGGCTCCTCGGAGTGCCAGCGGCGCATGGCGAAGCGGTAGCCGTCCACGGCGACCACGCTGATGGTATCGTTCTCGACCTCGAAGAGGCAGCCCGTATGGATGGGGCGGGACTGGTTCTCGCTGACGGAGAAGATGGTGCCGCCGATCATCTCCTTGAGCTTGCCCTGGGGCACGGCGATACCCTTTTCGGAGTCCACGTCCGGCAGATCCGGGTAGTCCTCGGCGTCCGTGGCCGTGATGGTGAAGGAGGAGATGCCGCAGCGGATGGATACCTTATAATTGTCGTCCACGGCGACCTGGATCATATCGTCCGGCAGCTTCCTAATGATATCGAAGAAGAGGCGGGCCGGGAAGATGTAGGTGCCGGGCTCCTGAATCTCGGCGGGCACGGAGACGGTGATACCGGTCTCCAGGTTGTAGCCCGTCAGCTCAAGGCCGGCCCCGGCACGAATATGGATGCCCTCGAGGGCCGGGATGGCGCTCTTGGTGGACACGGTGCGGGACGCGACGGACACACCGGCGACCAGCAGCGCTTTTTCACAACGAAATTTCATAAGTTGATCCCTCGTTTCTATCAAAATAAAGAAAGAAAGAAAATTAAAGGTAGTAGAAATAGTAGAACTGGGGGAGCTGTGGAAAAGTGGACGCACAGCCCGGAAATACCGGGAAATTTATCCACAGGCACCTGTGTGCAACGGTCCGGCAGCATCCACAGCCGACGGGGGTGCAATCCGTTCACCCCTCTGTCCACAGAAAATTCCTGCACAATTCACAGCTTGCTGTTGATATTTGCGGTGATTTCCTGGATGTTCTTGGCCATGGTGTTGTCCGCCGTGTTCTGGAGAGCGGCCTTGACCTTCTTATAGGAGTGGATAACCGTGGTGTGATCCTTGCCGAACTCCTTGCCGATGTCGGGATAGCTGAGGTTCGTCAGCTCCCGGATGAGATACATGGCGATCTGCCGGGCCTCGGCGGTGGTCTTGTCCTTCAGCGTGCCGCGGAGCAGGTTCTCCTCAATGGAATAGAACCTACTGACCTCGCCGATGATGAGGCTGGGTGTCGGCAGTGTGGAGGCCTTGCCCTTGTACATATCCTTGATGGCCCGGGAGACGGAGGAGAGGTCCACGTCGTTGCCGGTCAGGTCGCGGTAGGCCATAATTTTCTTGACGGTACCCTCAATCTGCCGGACATTGGTGGTGATATTCTCGGCGATGTAGGAGCAGACGTCATCGGGCAGCTTGAGGCCCAGGGAATAGGCCTTGTTCTTGATGATGGCCATGCGGGTCTCATAGTCCGGCGGCTGGATGTCGGCGATGAGGCCCCATTCGAAGCGGGTCTTGAGCCGGTCCTCCAGGCGCTGCATCTCATTGGGCGGCCGGTCGGAGGTCAGGACGATCTGCTTTTTCGCTTCGTAGAGGGAGTTGAAGGTATGGAAAAATTCCTCCTGGGTGCTGGTCTTGCCGGCGATGAACTGGATGTCGTCCACGAGGAAGAGGTCCGCGTTCCGGTATTTGTTCCGGAACTCCACGTTCTTGCCCTCCTGCACCGCGTCGATCAGCTCGTTGGTGAACTGGTCGCCCTTGATGTAGATGATCTTGTAGTCCGGGTGCTCCCGGTGGATCTCTCCGGCGATGGCGTAGAGCAGGTGGGTCTTGCCGAGGCCGGATTGGCCGTAGATAAACAGCGGGTTGTAGGCCCCGGCGGGGTTGTTGGCCACGGCCACGGCGGCGGCGTGGGCGAACCGGTTCGACGAGCCGACCACGAAGCGGTCAAAGGTGAACTGCGGATTGAACATGAACGGCTCTTCCTGGCTGATGCCGCCGCCCTGGTAGGCAGCCTTTTGGTCACCGCTGCGGACCTCAAGCTCCACATCCCGGTCGAAGAGTTTTTTCATGGCTTCCTTGATGTAGAGGGAGAAGCGCCCCAGGATCATCTCTTTCCGGTATTCCGAGGGCGTATAGAGCACAATGCTCGTTTCCGTCACCTCAACGATCTCCGCGTCGTCCAGATAGGAGGACACGCCGGGGACGGTGAGCTGCTTTTCCAGCTCGGCAATGATCCGGCCCCAGATATAGGCGGAGGAGTACATGAAACAGGCTCCTTTCCGAGGAGTTTTCACCGGGTTTCCCGGGAAAAATCCAAAAAATTCTGTTCTTATATCATAGCATAAAAACGGCCTGTTTTCAAGCACATACATTATATAAAAAGAATTACTGCTATTGTTGCCGTTTTATGGGATTGTCATACAGCGTTTCCTGAGAGTTGTTTTTTGCAGGGTGTCATGGTAGAATGAAAGAAAAGGGGGGATGGCCGTGATATCCGTGACGGTGCTGGCGGTGGGAAAGCTCAAGGAGCCGTTCTTTGCCGCGGCCTGCGACGAGTATG
>CALICR010000005.1 GCA_938049125.1 uncultured Clostridia bacterium | reverse complement strand
GTGCTCTTCCGATCTGCCGCAGGAGGCAGCGCAGGCCGCGCAGCAGGTAGGGTACGCTGCAGACGATGGTGACGGCGGCGCGGAGCGGGGCGGGGAAGAAGAGGCGACGGAAGAGCCGGGCCGCCGTCATGTCCACAAGACGCTCCTGGTACTCCCGGTTGATGGCCCGGCCGGTGTGGGCCGGGGCCGGCACGGCCTCGGCGGCGCTGTCCCAGTGGAAGCGCGCGAGGCGTGCGAGCAGGGCGGCGCGGCCGCCCTCGTAGGTGAGAACGGCGCAGCAGGTGCGCTCATGCACCAGCGCGTGCAGGACGCCGTCCTGCTGGGCCAGCCAGGCCTCCAGCAGGTCCGCCTGGTCCAGCGTCATCCGGGGCTGGATCAGCTGGACGCGGATGCGGCCCCGGGTCTCGGATAAAATTTTCCATTTCATGGCGGTTCCTCCAAAAAGACAGGGCCGCACGGCGGCCCTGCTTTTCTGTCGCTTGACGGTCAGGCTTCCTCGGGGACGTCGGCGACGACGGTGGCTTCCTCGGCGGCAGCGCGCTCCTCATTGATCTCCTTGGCGGAGGCCAGGATGTCGGAGCAGTTCTCCTGCACGGTGGTGACGGTCTTCATGACGGACTCCTTCATGCGGAGGGCGGCGGCGGTGGTGTGGGTGTAGACCTTCTTGGCGTCCTTGCTGGACAGCAGCTTGATGCCGGCGGTGCCGAAGAGCACGCCGCCTGCGAACAGTGCAAACTTGTTCATAATGCAGATCTCCTTTTATCGGTAAATTTTTTTAACGAATTTGTGCCGGGCGTTTCAGTCGCGGTGGAACAGGCCCTTCTTTTCGTAGGGCTCGCTGCGGAACGCGGTCACATGGTAGCCCGTCGCCTCGACGGCGGCGCGCAGCGCGTCCTCGGGGATGTCCTGCTCCGTCAGGATGACGGTCTCTCCCTTGCCGTGGGAGGAACTGACCTTCTTGACCGGGAAGGCCTTCCGGACGGCGTCGTTGACATGGCTCTCGCACATGCCGCACATCATCCCGTCGATCCCAAGCGTGATCTTTTTCATGATGAAGCACCTCCTTTGAAAATTAGGCGGACCAAACAATTGGAAAAGAAAACCGCCTGCCGAAGCAAGCGGTTTCAATCGAACCATAACTGGGAAAAGCGGCGCCCGGCCCTGCGGCGCGGACGCGGAGGTGGTCCTGCGATCTCCCCCTTGCTGTGCCCCTATTATACGACAAAAAATGGAAAAAATCAAGAAAAAAACGGACAAAAATCTCTTTAAACGGCGCCGCTCTTTTCGCCGTTTTTGCCAGAGGAAAGGCGGGATGCCAGCCGCTCCGGCTGGACCAGGTCCAGGAGAGCCTCGTAGTGTGCGCCGCCGCAGCGGCGCAGCAGGGACGCGCATTCCGGCACGGCCCCCAGCTGGGTGAGGAGGATGAGCAGCTCCTGCTCCGCGCCGAAGGTCACATAGACGAAGTCCATGGCGCGCTCCAGCGCGGCGTGGAGGGCCCGGGCGGCGGTCTCGTCCGCAGTGCGCAGGGCCTCGGCCCGGCCCCGGAGGGCGGCAAGGGCGGAGGGACCGGTGCGGCCCGCAGCCTCCACGGTGTCCAGCTCCCGGCGCAGCCCGGCGGCGAAGCGGGCCTCGGCGGCCTCCTCCTCCGGCGTCAGCACGCCGCAGCGCTTCCGGACCGCGGCGGCGTCCTGCCGCCGCGCGAGCCGGGCCCGGGCGTCCTCCAGCGGGTCCGTGCCGGTCAGCGCGCCCGTGAAGCTCCCGAAGCTCCGGCAGAAGGCCGTCTCCTGCGCGAAGGTGCAGAGCCGTTCCCGCAGGGCGTGGAGCAGCAGCTCCACCACGGCCAGCCGCCCGTCGAAGCGCAGGTCCCGGAGGGCCGGGACCGGGCCGCGCTGCCGCCCGTCCAGAATGGCGGGCAGGTCCGCCTGCTGCCGGTAGGCGGCGAAGAGGCGGTAGTAGACGGCGAAGGCGGCGGCGATATCCCGCTGGCGGAGGTAGGCGGAGAACAGCGCATCCTCCACGGGGAAGCCCAGGCACTCGTAGCTCAGCAGGCACCGGGACAGGTCCTCCCAGCCCCGGGCCGTCACGAAGCCGCGGCCGTGGACGTTCGGCTCCACGCGGTAGAAGTGACCGGGGTTCAGCGTGAGGTAGGAGAGAATGGCAGGGTGGACGCCCCGGGCGGCGGCGTAGCGCTGCCAGCCCGCAAGGTCCGGCTCCACCTCCAGCAGCTTGACCCGGTCCAGCGTGACCGTGTCGAAGGGCCGGGCCGAGGGGTTGTACTGCGGCGGATTGCCCGCGGCGGCGATGACCCAGCCCTCGGGCAGCCGGTGAACGCCGAAGCGCTTCTCTTGGAGCAGCTCCAGCATGGCGGGCACCAGCGTCTCGGAGACGCAGTTGATCTCGTCAAGGAAGAGGATGCCCGTGCGGCGGCCCGTCGCGGCCATCTGGTCGTAGACGGCGGCGAGGATCTCGCTCATGGTATAGCGGGTGACGGCGCAGGGCACGCCGTCGTAGGTCTCCTCGGCGATGCGGGGGAGGCCCAGGGCGCTCTGGCGCGTGTGGTGCGTCATGGTGTAGGACACAAGGCCGACGTCCAGCTCACCGGCCAGCTGGCGCAGGATGGCTGTCTTGCCGATGCCCGGAGGGCCGAGGAGCAGCACAGGCCGCTGATGGACCGGCGGGATGACAAAACAGCCGTCGGCGCCCCGCTCCTGGTAGGCGAGGAAGGTCCGGCGGAGGGCCTCCTTGGCTTGGGTTATATCCATGCTTCGTCTCCTTTCGGGGGTTCTGCGTCCAGCAGCAGCTTCTCCGCCCAGCGGGGAAGGTCGATGTCGTCGCAGCGATAGCGCAGCATCACGAAGACCGCCGCGTAGGCGGGCGGCGTCTCCGGGAAAATGCCGTAGCCGTCGGTAAAATAGAGGATGCCCCGGAGATGGGTCAGCTCGCCCTTGGCCACGAGGCGGTCGATGTGCCGGAACGCGGGGCGGAAGTCGGTCCCGCCGCCGCCGTAGAGTTCAAGGTGATCGATGTAGTCGGTGAACTCCTCCAGCGTCGTGAGCTTTGTGTCCTGGTGGACGGCGCAGTCGCACTGGAGGATGTGGAGGTTGAACCGGGTGAAGAACAGGTCCTCCCGGCGCAGCAGATGGCAGACGAGGCCGAGGAACCGGGCGCAGAGGCCTCGGGAGCAGGAGGCGGAGGTGTCCAGCACGATGACCAGCTCCCGCAGCTTCCGCTCCTCGCAGTACTCCAGCGACTCGATCAGCGGCAGGCCGCAGGTCTCGAGGCCGTGGAAGTACCAGGCGTAGGAGAAATCGGCGTCGTCCACGCGGCGGTTCTCCCGCACCTCGGCAAAGCGGCGCAGCACGGCGGCAAAGGGGTGGTCCTCCTCCTGAAGCTCCTGGAACGTCAGCTTTGTCCCGGCGGTGCCGCTGCCGATGCTGGGCGGCTTCTCCTGCATGGTGCCGCGGAGCAGCTGCTCCTGCTGCTGCCAGAGCGCGGAAAGGCCGTCCCCCTCGCCGGAGAGACGGCTGCGGACCTCGCGCTGCTCCGCCCGGTCCCAAGGGCTGTGGTCGTCGCCGCGGCAGGCGGCCAGAGTGTCCGGGTCCGGGGCCTCGGGGCCGGAGAGCCAGTCATAGAGGGCCTCGGCCCGGTAGACCGCGCCGGGCGGGCAGGCATAGCGCGGCCCCAACAGCGCCTCGGGCAGCGGCGTCTCCAGCAGCTTCGCCCCGAGGAAGGCCGCGGCGAGGTCGCAGGCGAGGGACCAGCGCGCCGGGTCCCGCTGGCCGCGGCCCCAGGGGTGGCCCAGCATACAGTGGAGCACCGTGTGGAGCAGCAGCGCGGAGACTCCGTCCGGGTCCTCCCGGCAGCCGCGTTCCAGCCAGGCGGGGGAGAGCAGGAGCCGCGCGCCGTCGGTGCCGAGACGGTCGATCTTCGCCTCCCCGGGCCGGAGCAGGCCCAGGGGCAGTGCCAGCATGGGCAGGCGGAGATAGAGCCTGCCCCGGGCAATCTGCCAGAGCGTGGTAAGCTCGGTCATGACGCGGGTGTTTCGGCGGCGTCCCCGGCCGGAGCCAGCTGCCGCACCTCGATCTCATCGACCCGGTGGCCCTCGACCTTCGTGACCCGGATGCGCAGGTGCTCACAGTCGAACTGCTCGCCGGGCTGGGGCACGTGGCCGAAGTGCTCCATGACCCAGCCGCTGAGGGAGACCATCTCCGACTCCTCCTGAAGCCCGAAGGCCTCGCGGAAGTCCTCAAAGTCCATGGAGGCGCTGACCAGGGAGACGCCGGGGGCCGTCTCGCGGCAGAGGATCTCCTCCTCATCGTGCTCGTCGAGGATCTCGCCCACCAGCTCCTCCAGAATGTCCTCCATGGTCACGATGCCGCAGGTGCCGCCGTACTCATCCACCACCACGGCCATCTGGGTCTTGGCCAGCTGCAATTTTTTCAGCAGCAGACTGATGGGCTCGTTTTCCAGCACGAACATGACCGGGGAGAGTATCTCCTCCA
>CALICR010000004.1 GCA_938049125.1 uncultured Clostridia bacterium | reverse complement strand
TGGCTCCGGTCGAGGCCAGAGACACAAGGATGAAGGTCCGGAGGCCTGCGGAATGGCGCTTGTTGGAGCGCTCGCAGCCGAGGGCAGCGGCAAACAGGAAGGCCGCGGCGATGCGCAGCAGGATGGACGCCGCCGTCAGCTCCGCCGACCAGGGGCCGAGCAGACGTGCGATGGGATCGATGGTCATGTAGATTCCTCCTTTTCTTATCGGAACAGGATGCGGCCCGGACGGGTCCGGGGGCGCTGGGCCCAGCTTTCCTCCTGCTCCTCCGCCGCCTGCTCAAAGGCCAGCTCCTCCTCCGTCGGAGCGGGGCGGGCGGGCAGCTCCCGGCGGATCTGCCGGAGGCGGTCGATGAGGACGTCCACCGCGGGACGCGGCGTACCGTCCGCCGCAGTCTCCGCTGCCTCGGTCAGGTCCTCCAGCTTTTCGGAATAGGAGCCGGAGCGGTAGAGTGCCAGCTTGGCGCAGGCCGGACCGATGAGCTCGTACAGCACGCTGGAGGCCAGGATGATGGTCTGGAGGTCCGTGCCGAGGCCCTCGCCCAGCACCCGGGCGCACATGGCGGCCAGGCCGATGGCCACGCCCGCCTGGGGCACCAGCGCAAGACCCAGCCAGCGCCGCACCCGCGGCTCCTTGCCCGTCACGACGCACCCGAGCCAGGCTCCCGCGTACTTGCCCGCGATGCGCAGCAGGAAGTAGACCACGCTGACCGTCACGAGCGGCACCCCCGCCACGGCGCTGTCCGCCGAAAACAGGGCATCCAGCCGAAAACTCAGGCCCGACCGGACAAAGAACAGCAGCAGGATGGGCGGCGAAAAGTAATTGAGCTGCTTGAAAAGCTTGTCGTCGTCGGAGACGTTGAGGTAGATCATGCCCATGGACATGCACCCCAGCAGCGGTGAGACGCTGAGGTAGGAGCAGACGCCGCAGAAGAGAAACAGCAGCGCCACGGCGATGATGAGCCGATTGTCCGTGGAGTGCTTCCGCCGCATGGAGATATGGAGCAGCAGCCCGAAGGCCCCGCCCAGCAGCAGCACGCCCAGATTCGACAGAATGGGCAGGAGCACCGTGTGCAGCGCGCCGCCCTCCCCCGCCGCCCCGGCCAGAGCCACGGCGATGGCGGCGCTGTAGGCCACGAGGCCTACCACGTCGTCCAGCGCCACTACCTGGAGCAGCGTATCCACCAGGTCGCCGTGGGCGCGGGTCTGGCGGATGGTCATAATGGTGGAGGCCGGAGCCGTGGCGGCGGCCAGGGCCGAGAGCGTCACGGAAAAAGCCAGCCCGAGGTCCAACACGAAATAGGTCGCGAGGAAGATGACCAGCGAGGCCAGGCAGGACTCCAGCACCGTGATGACCAGAACCTTGGCCCCGTTTTTCTTCAATGTGGAAAAGCGGAAAAACTCTCCGACGCTGAACGCGATAAACGCCAGCGCAATGTCCGAGAGGAAGTCCATGCCCTCCACCACGGCGGCGGGCACCAGGTCCAGGCAGTAGGGCCCCAGCAGGATACCCGCAAGAATGTATGCCGTAACGTTTGGCAGACGCAGAAGCTTCGTCAGCCTCGTCATGAGAAAGCCGCCGGACAGCATCAGCGCCACGGAGACGATCACGGTGGTCGGCGTGGTCATGGCGCACCTCCTTTCCTGAAATTTGCCCTATTATACATTGTTTTTCTGATTCTGGCAAGGAAAATCTACCGAAAAGCAGCGAAAAAACCGCCCGCCGGGAAGCTCCAGCGGGTAGGTCTCTCTGTTTGTCAAAGCCCCAGCAGCTCTGTGATGCCTCGGGCGACGCCGTCCTCGTCGTTGGAGGCCGTCACAGCGTCCGCGGCGGCGCGGCAGGCGGGCGAGGCGTTGGCCATGGCGATGCCGCAGCCCGCAAAGGCGAGCAGATCCGCATCGTTGTCCCCGTCGCCGAAGGCGGCCAGGGCCTCGCGCGGGATGCCGAGATGGGCAAGGATCCAGGCCGCGCCCCGGTGCTTCCCGGCGTCCCTGTGGGAAATCTCCAGCAGCTGGCGCACCGAGGACGTCAGATAGATGTCCGGATCTGCCGCCGCGAGATAGGCGTGGATGCGCTCCCGGTCCGCACCGTCCCGGGTGACGACGTCCAGGCTGTCGAGGCAGTCCCGGTGGGCGCGGAGGAAGCCTGCCATGTCCTCCACCAATGTCCGGGTCCGCCGGACGTAGGCCACGGCCTCGGGCGCGGCGCCGTACTTCTCCGGGTCGCGGACATAATCCGCCGCCGCATAGGCCCGGCCATCCACGAAGCCCTCGTAGGCCACCGGCTCCCCCACCGTCAGGGCAAGGATGCGGTCCACGGACCCGGGCCGGAGCAGCGTCCTATGGAGGCAGCGGGCCGTCGGGATGTGGTAGACCGCCGCGCCGTTGGACGTGACGGCGTACTCAATGCCCGGCACATCCAGCACCGCCTGCGGCAGCGTCGCAAAGGCGCGGCCGCTGGCGATGACGACGTGGACGCCCTTGGCCGCGGCGCGGGCCAGGGCCGCCCGGTTTGCCGGGGACAGGGTTCCGTCGCTCCGCAGCGTCGTGCGGTCCAGGTCCAGGGCGATGCAGCGAATGTCCATGGCTCCCTCCTCAGTCCGAAAGCGAAAAGGCGCGCGGCAGGCCCTTTTCCACCAAAAGCTCCGCCCAACCGCCGGGCGGCGGCGTCAGCGTATAGCGGTTCCCCGCGCCCGGGAACCAGTGCAGCAGCAGCCCGGCGATGACGCCGCCGTGGGTGACGCAGAGGGCATCCCGGTCCCGCCGGAGCACCGGATCCAGCGCCGCCAGCGCCCGCTCCGTCACTGCCGCGGCGCTCTCTCCACCGGGGCAGACGTTTTTCTCGTTGTCCCCGGTGATCCAAGCCTGATAGGCCGGGTCGAAGCGCAGCTCGTCGTAGCCGCGCAGCTCAAAGATGCCGAAGTTCAGCTCCCGGAGGCCCGGCAGCTTTTGATGCGGCACGTCTCCGACCAGAATATGCAGTGTCTCCTCCGTGCGATTCATGCCGCTGGTGTAGTAGTCCTGCACCGGCGGCAGCACCCGGTCCGACCGGCGCAGCGCCTCGCGGCCCCGCTCCGAGAGCGGCAGATCCGTGCTGCCGAAGTAGAGGTGGCGCTCGTTGGCCTCCGTGAGGCCGTGGCGCAGGAGGATGAGTCTCATTTCAGCACCTCCGGCAGGCCGCAGAAGATGCGTACCACACCCCCGGCCTCGCCCGCAAGGCGGCGCAGCAGCGCCCCGTGGC
>CALICR010000003.1 GCA_938049125.1 uncultured Clostridia bacterium | reverse complement strand
GGCGAGACGGGCACCTTCATCGCCTCCGATGTGCCGGCCATCCTCAAGTACACCCGGGACGTCTATTACATCGACAATCTGGAGATCGTCCGCCTGACCGAGACGGACATCGACTTCTTCAACATGGACCTCGAGCCGGTGGAGAAGCAGTCCACCCATATCGACTGGGACGTGGAGGCAGCGGAGAAGAGCGGCTACGAGCACTTCATGATTAAGGAGATCCATGAGGAGCCCCGCGCCGTCCGGGACACCCTCGGAACCTGCGTGCGCGAGGAGAACGGGAAGCTCCGCCTCGATATGTCGGCCTACGGCCTGAGCGACGAGGACCTCCGGAGCATCGACCGGCTGTGCATCGTGGCCTGCGGCTCCGCCTACCATGCGGGCATGGTGGCGAAGTACGTCATCGAGGACCTGGCCCGCATCCCTGTGGACGTGGACCTGGCGTCCGAGTTCCGCTACCGCCGCCCCATCCTCGCGCCGGGGACGCTGGTGGTCATCATCAGCCAGTCCGGCGAGACAGCCGACAGCCTTGCCGCTCTGCGGGAGGCCCACCGCCACGGCAACAAAGTACTGGGCATCGTCAACGTCGTCGGCTCCTCCATCGCCCGGGAGGCGGACTACGTGTTCTACACCATGGCCGGTCCGGAGATCGCCGTGGCCACCACCAAGGCCTTTTCGACTCAGCTCACGGCGGGCTTCCTCTGGGCCGTCCACCTCGGCCACGTCCGCGGCCAGCTCAGCGACGAGCAGACCGAGGCCCTGCTGCGCAGCCTCATGGCTCTGCCGGACCAGATCGCCCGGCTGCTGGAGGAGAAGGAGCGCATCCAGTGGTTCGCCAGCAAGTATGCCTCGGCCCAGGACACCTTCTTTATCGGCCGCGGCCTGGATTACGCCATCTCCATGGAGGGCAGCCTGAAGCTCAAGGAGATCAGCTACATCCACTCGGAGGCCTACGCGGCGGGCGAGCTGAAGCACGGCACCATCAGCCTCATCGAGCAGGGCACCCTCTGTGCCTGCATCCTGACCCAGCCGGAGCTGTATGAGAAGATGGTCAGCAACATGGTCGAGGTCCGCAGCCGCGGCGGCTACCTGATGGCCCTGACCAACGTCGGAAACTACAACGCCGAGAACACGGCGGACTTTACGGTCTACATCCCCCGCACGGATCCCCACTTTACCCCGGTCCTCGCCATCGTGCCCCTCCAGCTCTTCGCCTACTATGTGAGCTGCGCCAAGGGCCTGGACGTGGATAAGCCGCGCAATCTGGCCAAATCCGTGACGGTGGAATAAGAAAAGAAAGGCAATTTTCCATGGAACGACCTGGTTTTTCCCCGGAGACCATTGATTTTCTCTGGGGGATCCGGATGAACAACAACCGCGACTGGTTTCTTTCCCACAAGGAGGACTATCTCAGCCGCCTCTACCGGCCCATGCTGGCCCTGGCGGAGGAGCTGCGGCCCGCCTTCCGGGACGTCCCGGGCATGGCCTGCAAGGTGTCGCGCATCTACCGCGACACGCGGATGCCCCAGCCGGACGGCCCCTACAAGGACGGCCTCTGGATCTCCTTCCGGCCCGACGCCATGTACTGGGGTGAGCACCCCTGTCTCTACTTTGACCTCCACCCGGAGGAGGCGGAGTATGGCTTCGTGCTCTGGCACCCGAAGCCGGCCCAGCTGGAGCGGTTCCGCCGCGACCTGCGGGAGGCACCGGAGCGCTTCCTCCGTCTGACCGAGCGGGCGGAGCGTGAGACGGGCCTCCGCCTGACCGGCGACGAGTACAAGCGAAAAAAAGAGGGCGAGACCCCGGAGACGGCGCGGTTTTATAACCTCCGCAGTCTCGTCTGCTGCCGGACGCTCCCGATCGGACCGGAGCTGTTCGCGCCGGAGCTGGCGGACACAGTCCGCGAGACGCTGCTGCGCCTGCTGCCGCTCTACGAATATTTTTCCGCGCTCTGAGCAAGCCGCGGCCCGGGTCCCTCGGGGTCCCGGGCCGCGATTTGTTTTTGCTTTTGGAAAAAAGACAAAATATTTCCGATTTTTCTTCCCAAGCGGGAAAAACTGTGGTATGCTGATAGGACTACTTTCTGCTGCGGCAAAGGACGGGGCGCTATGTACCGGTATGCTATCATCATCGTGGTCTCCTATCTGCTGGGGTCCATCAATTCCTCCCTGCTGATCTCCAAGGGGCTTTACCAGATCGATATCCGCACCCGCGGCAGCGGGAATGCCGGGGCGACGAACGTGGCCCGGGTCTTCGGCATGGCCTCGGGCCTGCTGACGCTCCTCTGCGACAGCCTCAAGGCCGTGGCGGCCACGCTGGTGGGCAGCTGCCTCGCAGGCCCGACGGGCCTGGCCGCGGCGGGGGCCGCCTGCGTCATCGGCCACTGCTGGCCCGTGTTTTTCCGCTTCAAGGGCGGCAAGGGCGTGGCCGTCGGCGCGGCGCTGGCGCTGATGATCGACTGGCGCGTGTTCTGCTCACTGCTGGTGGTGTTTGTGGTGGTGTTTCTTATGAGCCACATCGTGTCCCTCTGCTCCGTGACCGTGGGCGTGCTGCTCCCGGTGGCCACCTGGCTCTGGGGCCTGCCGCTGTCGGAATGTCTTCTGGCCCTCTTTGTGGGCGTCATCGTGGTGTTCCAGCACCGGAGCAACATCGTCCGCCTGCTCCACGGCCAGGAAAAGCGCTTCGAGGCGAAGTGGAAGCAATAAAAAAACCGGTCCTGTCTCCGAAGAGACAGGACCGGTTTTTTCAGGCGCGGAGGACGCGCAGCCAGTTGTCGAAGAAAATCTTACGCAGCAGTCCGTCGTCGTAGCCGCGGGCCTTGAGGGCCGCCCAGAGGTGCGGCATGGCGCTGATGTCCCCGAGGTCCGGGCAGGGGGAGCAGCCGTCAAAGTCGGTGCCGATGCCCACGGCGTTCTCGCCGCCGAGGTCCAGGAAATGCTCCAGATGGGCGGTGAAGGCGGGGATGCCCTCCCGGCTGCCGAGGAAGTCGTCGTAGACGCTGAGGCCCACGACACCGCCGGACTCGGCCACGGCGCGGAACTGGTCGTCGGTGAGGTTGCGCGGATGGGGCTGCAGGGCGGCGGAATTGGAGTGGGAGGCCACGATGGGCTGCTCCGTCCACTTCACGAGGTCCCAGAAGCCGCGCTCCGAGAGGTGGGAGACGTCCATCCGGATGCCGAGGCGCTCCGCCTCGCGGACGAAAGCGCGCCCCCGGTCCGTCAGGCCCTGCTCCGGCACGTCGTTGCAGGAGCCGGAGAGCAGGTTGCAGTGGTTCCAGGTGATGTTGATGAGCTGGACACCCCAGGCGGCGGCGGTCTCCAGCTGCGTCGGGTCGCAGGCGATGAGGGCCGCGTCCTCGATGGAGAGCAGGGCCGCGGCTTTGCCGCTCTGCACGGCGCGCAGCACATCGTTCCGGCCCGTGCAGTGGACGACCCGGTCGCGGCATTCCTCCAGCTGCCGGACGTAGCAGTCGTGATAGCGGGCGGTCTCCGCGAGGCGCTGCTCCGGCGGGACCGAATTCGTGTTGTAAAAAATGGCGAACACCTGAGCGTAGGGCGCGAGCGCGCCGGTCTTGTCCAGGGCGATGGCAGTGGGACCGCTGCGCAGGCTGCTGCCCTGGCGGCAGGCCATCAGGGTGTCGCAGTGGGCGTCAAAATAGGGGATCTGTTCCATGGCGAAGGCTCCTTTCTTGCCCTCCCAGTATAGCACGTTTGACCCTCCGGCGCAAGCGCCCGGAATAACGCGCCGCCGCGCCGGGCAAACTGCCCCAAAGAACGGAAAGGGGGGCGCGCGGGATGCGGCGGATCGGACTTTTGCTGCTGGCGGCGCTGCTGCTGGCGATCCCGGCCCGGGCGGAGGTACGCTGGGTCGATTTCGACCTCACGGCGGAGGCCATGGACCGGGCACTGACGCTTTCGGAGGAGTCCCGGGAGCGGGAGCAGCCCCAGGACTGGATCGGCCTCCTGGCCTTTGCCGCGGCCCGCTGCGGCGGCAGCCCGTCATCCCGGGACGTCGTCTCGGCCTACCACAGTCTGCAAAGCGGAGCATCGCCCCGGACGCTGCTGGGCGGAAACGACGCGGCCTTCCGCTACTACCGGGAGGCCTACGGCGCGGTGCTGGGCGGCCTCGCGGGGCGCTATGCCGTGCGGGTGAACGGCGAATGGAAGCCCGCCTGGGGCATCAAGGCCTTTTCGCCCATCGCCGCGGGCTGGCCCTACACCCACGGGCCGGACTTCGGCGCGGCCCGGAGCTACGGCTGTCGCCGTCCGCCCCTGGGCCACGACATGATGGGTACCGCCGGGACGCCCATCGTCGCCGTGGAGGGCGGGAACGTCGAGGCCCTGGGCTGGAACCGCTACGGCGGCTGGCATGTCGGCATCCGCACGGCGGACCGGAAGCGCTATTACTATTATGCCCATCTCCAGAAGGACGCGCCCTATGCGCCGGGTCTGGCGGAGGGCGAGACGGTGCAGGCGGGCCAGGTGCTGGGCTTCATGGGCCGCACGGGCTGCTCTCACCAGGAGAACGTCGAAAACATCGACGTGGTCCACCTCCATTTCGGCATTCAGCTCATCTTCACCGAGGACCAGAAGGACGGCGAGATCTGGATCGACCCCTATGAGATCACCCGCTTGCTGGACCGGCACCGCAGCTCCGTGCTCTACAACGAGGCTTCGGGCCGCTGGGAGCGCATCTACGAATTCCGCGATCTCGACGAGGCGGGCGGGATTCCCCGTTGACAGCCGCCGCAAAATGTGGGAAAATGGCAGAAAAAAGAGGAAGGATGATGCCCCATGGCGGAGAAGATGCGAGAGCTGCGCTGCCCGGACTGCGGAAAGAAGCTGGAGGTCCCGGCGGAGCTGGAGGAATTCTCCTGCCTGTACTGCGGACGGCGCATCCGCCGGGCCGAGGTCAAGCGGCCCGCGGCGGCGGACGGCGGTGCGGCGGACTACGAATACGCCCGGGAGCACCTGGCGGCCTGCGTGCTGGGCCAGCGGGCCCTGCGCGGCAAATTCAGCCGGGCGGACTATGAACCGGCCTTCCTCCAATATGAGAAGGAGCACGGCGAGGTCTTCCGCTGCCTTGACGCCGCCTGCCGGGCGGATCAGGTCCAGGCATCGGCGCGGATCGACGAGCTGACGGAGGCGCTGCTGGAGGCGCTGGAGGCGGACTGGGCCGCGTCGCGGCATCGCAGCAGCGCCGCGGAAGACGACAAGTTTGTCATCGCCCTGTTTCTGATCCCCATGGTGCGCCGCTGCGGCGGCGAGAGCGGCGAGGTCTTCGCCCGGCGGCTCCACGCGGTCTGGACGGAACGCTATCCCCGGAATCCCTTTGCCCTGGGGGACTATGAGACGATCCTGGGCGGCTTCCGTAAGAAATACCTGGGCCTCTGCTTCATCACCACGGCGGTCTGCCGCCGGGAGGGCAAGCCGGACGACTGCGCGGAGCTGACGGCCTTCCGCCGCTTCCGGGACGGCTATCTCCGCACCTGCCCCGACGGCCCGGCGCTGATCCGGGAATACTACGAGCTTGCCCCGGCTATCGTGACGCTCATCGATGTCTGCGGCGACCCGGAGCGGGACTACGGCGAGATCCGGGACCGCTGGCTCACGGCCTGCTACCGCGATCTGGAGGCGGGCCGCCCGGCGGACTGCAAGCGGCGCTACCAGGAGATGGTGCGCACACTGGAGCGGCGCTGGCTCCACTGAACAAGGAGACGGGATGCATCTGCATCCCGTCTCTTTTGTCAGAAGCGTCTCAGAAGGCCCAGCTGCCGTCCCGGAAGATGGGAACGGTGCGGCCGTCCCGGGTCTCGGCGTCGATGGCGAGGTCAGCGGAGCCGATCATGAAGTCCACGTGGATCATGGATTCATTGATGCCGAGCCTGCGGCACTCCTCCAGCGTGTACTTGCCGTAATCCTTCACGGTGTCGATATAGCCGTGGCCCAGGGCCAGGTGGCAGGCGGCGTTCTCGTCGAACAGCGTGTTGTAGAAGAGGATGCCCGTGTTGCGGATCGGGGAATCGTAGGGCACCAGGGCACACTCGCCCAGATAGGCCGCGCCCTCGTCCATGGAGATCATCTGCTTGAGCAGCGCCTCGTTTTTGGCCGCGTGGACCTCGACGGCCCTGCCGCCCTCGAAGCGGATGGAGAAGTCCTCGATGAGCTGGCCCTGGTAGGACAGGGGCATGGAAGCCACGACGGTGCCCTCGGCGTCGCCGCGCCGGGGCGAGATGAAGACCTCCTCCGAGGGGATGTTCGGGTTGAAGAAATGGCCCGTCAGGCTCGTCTCGCCGCCGCCTTTGAACTCCGTTTCCGGGATGAGGCCCACGTGGAAGTCGGTGCCGCTCGCGGAGCGGTAGTGCAGCGAGGCGATGTTCAGGCTGTTGAGGTAGGCGCAGCGGCGCTCGAGGTCGGCATTGTGGTCGGCCCAGGCCTGGATGGGGTCGTCGGTGACCCGGGAGGTGGAGAGGATGGCCTCCCAGAGGGCCTCGACGGCCTGGTTTTTCTTGAGGTGCGGGAACACCTTCTTGGCCCAGGCCACACCGGGCACGGCGGCGATGCACCACTGGTTTTTGCCCTCCATCTGCTCCTGGTAGGGCTTCAGGATGCGGTAGCGGGCCTGCTGGCCCTTGGCCATCTTTTCGAGGTTGACGCCCTTGAGGCCGTCCGGGTCCTCGGAGATGAGGTGGATGCGGCAGGGCAGCGTCTCGGCGTAGTGCCGCGCGCGCTCCTCTTCCCATTTCTCCACGGTGCTGAGGGACTTGAGGCTCCGGCCCCGGATGTGGAGCTTCTGGAGCGGCTGGTAGTCCCAGTTCACCGTGACCTGGGCGGCCCCGGCGCGGTAGCACTCCTCCACCACCAGCTTGACGAATTCGGGCTGGTCCAGCCCGGCGTACACCAGGACCTGCTGCCCCTTCTCCACATGGATGCCGCAGCGGACGATGAGCCGGGCGTAGTTTTTCAGTCGCGTTTTGTTCAAAAGTAGGACCTCCTGACGGATGGATTTTGTACTCATTATACCCGATGCCGGCAGAAAATTCAAATCCTTTGCGAAACCGCTTGACAGGCGGCGGGGGACGGGATAAACTGGTCCAAAGCAGAGAAAGGATGCTTACCCTTATGTACATCAAAATCACCGCCGACAGCTCCTGTGACCTGAGTCAGGCACTGGTCGATCGATATGATATCGGCATATTCCCCCTCTCCGTGGCCCTCGGCGGGAAGTCCCTGCTGGACGGCCTGGAGATCACCCCCAAGGACATCTACGCCCACGTGGACCAGGGCGGCGATCTGCCCACCACGGCGGCAGTGAACCCCTCGGCCTATGCGGAGCGCTTTGCGGAGTACGCGAAGCGCTATGAGGCCGTCATCCACGTGAGCCTCGGCTCCGGCTTTTCGAGCTGTTATCAGAACGCCTGCATCGCGGCGGCGGACTTCCCGAATGTCTTCGTCGTGGACTCTGCCAGCCTCTCCACAGGCCATGGCCAACTGGTGCTGGAGGCGGCGCTGCTGGCCCGCACCAGCCTGACGCCTCAGGAGATCGTGGGCAAGCTCACGGCCCTTGTGCCCCGCGTCCGCATCAGCTTCGTGCTGGGGCGGCTCGACTATATGAAGAAGGGCGGCCGCTGCTCCTCCGTGGCGGCGCTGGGCGCGAACCTGCTGAAGCTCAAGCCCTGCATCGCCGTCCAGAGCAGCAAAATGGGCGTCGTCAAAAAGTACCGCGGCAGCATGGAAAAATGCCTGCGCGAGTACGTGGCGGATCAGCTCAGCACCCAGGAAAAGCTCGTCGGCAACCGCATCTTCATCACCCACTCCGGGGTGGACGCCGCGCTGGTAGAGCTGGTCCGCGGCGAGATTGCAAAGCATGCGTCCTTCCAGGACGTCATCGAGACCCGGGCGGGCTGTACCGTCTCGTCCCACTGCGGCCCCGGCTGCCTCGGTATCATCTTCATCGCAAAATAATTTACCGAAAAGGAGAACCTGACATGGACAAGAAGATCATTTCCACCCAGGCCGCCCCGGCGGCCATCGGCCCCTATTCCCAGGCCATCGCTGTCGGCGAGCTGGTCTACACCTCCGGTCAACTGCCCCTGGACCCTGCCACCGGCGCGTTCCCCGAGGGCATCGAGGCCCAGACGGCCCAGTCCCTCAAGAACGTCCGCGCCGTGCTGGAGGCCGCGGGCAGCGGCATGGACAGGGTCGTCAAGACCACCGTGTTCCTGAAGGATATGAACGACTTTGCCGCCATGAACGGCGTCTACGCCACCTTCTTCCAGGAGGGCAATTATCCCGCCCGGTCCGCCGTGGAGGTCGCGCGCCTGCCCAAGGACGCTATGGTCGAGGTCGAGGCCGTCGCCAAGATCTGAGTGCCGCAGCAGCGGCCGTCGGAGCGCATTCTGCGCTCCAACGGCCGCTTTTTTTGCCGGATCGCTGGCCTTTTTCGGGAAGCTCGTGTATAATAGAAAAAAACAAAGCCTGCACGGCAGGGAAGGAGCGCATCAGAATGCGAGCGGTGGATCTGATTCGGAAAAAACGGGACGGCGGCACGCTGAGCGAGGCGGAGATCCGCTTCCTCATCGAGGGCTATACGGTGGGGGACATCCCGGATTACCAGATGTCCGCCTTCACCATGGCGGTGCTGTTCCGCGGCATGACGCGGCAGGAGACCGCCGTCCTGACGGACGCCATGATGCGCTCCGGCGACACCGTGGACCTCAGCTGCTTCGGCCGGCTCTCCGTGGACAAGCACTCCACCGGCGGCGTCGGCGATAAGACGACGCTCATCGTTGCGCCCATCGTGGCCTCCCTCGGCGGCAAGATGGCGAAGATGTCCGGCCGCGGCCTCGGCCACACCGGCGGCACCGTGGACAAGCTGGAGTCCATCCCCGGCTTCCGGACCACGCTGACGGCGGAGAACTTCATCCGCCAGGTCGAGGAGGTGGGCGTGGCCGTCATCGGCCAATCCGGCAACCTGACGCCTGCGGACAAGAAGCTCTACGCCCTCCGGGACGTCACAGCCACCGTGGACAGCACGCCGCTCATCGCCTCCTCCATCATGTCGAAAAAGCTGGCCGCCGGGGCGCACTCCATCGTGCTGGACGTCAAGGTTGGCTCCGGCGCCTTCATGAAGACGCTGGATGATGCCCGGGAGCTGGCCGAGGAGATGGTCGGCATCGGCAAGGAATGCGGCCGCAGCGTGGCCGCGGTGCTCTCCAACATGGACATTCCCCTCGGCTTCTGCGTCGGCAACGCGCTGGAGGTCATGGAGGCCGTGGAGGTGCTGCGGGGCGCGGGCTGCCCGGACCTCCGGGAGCTGTGCCTGACGCTGAGTGCCAATCTGCTGTCCCTGGCCCAGGGCTGGACTCTGGAGGACAGCCGCCGACGGGCGGAGGAATCCCTGAATTCCGGTCTGGCCTTTGAGACTATGAAACGCTGGATCGCCGCCCAGGGCGGCAATGCCGCGGCGCTGGAGGACTTCTCTCTGCTGCCGCAGCCGGCCATCGCCCGGGAGGTCCTGGCGGAGCAGGACGGCTGGGTGGTCCACATGGACGCCCAGGAGGTCGGCGAGGCCTCGGTGCTCCTCGGCGCGGGCCGCGCCCAGAAGGGCGACCCCATCGACTACGCCGCGGGCATCCGCCTGCGGAAGAAGACCGGCGACTTCGTCCGGGCCGGAGAGCCCCTCGCCGTGCTCTACACGGACCGGGAGGACACGCTGGCCGGGGCGGAGGCCATGCTGCGCGGCGCATACCGCTGGGGCAGCGAGGCCCCGGCGCGGCAGACGCTGATCTACGACATCGTGCGCTGAGCACGGAGAAGGGGGGAGACGCAGATGACAGAGAGCATGGTGATCGGCATTGCCGGCGGAAGCGGCAGCGGAAAGACGACCCTGATGCGCGCCCTGATCGACAAGTTCGGGGACAACATCGCCGTCATCAGCCATGACAACTACTACAAGGCCCACGACGATATGCCCATGGAGGACCGGGCACGGCTCAACTACGACGAGCCCGCGGCCTTTGACACGGACATGCTCATCGAGCACCTGCGCCTGCTGAAGCAGGGGCGGACCATCCACTGCCCCGTCTACGACTTCTCCGTCCACAACCGGACCAAGGAGACCACGGAGATCCGGCCCCGCAAGGTCATCATCGTGGAGGGCATTCTGATCTTCGAGAACCGCGAGCTCTGCAAGGAGATGGACATCAAGATCTTTGTGGACACGGACGCCGACGTCCGGCTGGCCCGGCGCATCCACCGCGACGTGCGCAAGCGCGGCCGCAGCCTGGACTCGGTGCTGGACCAGTATCTTACCACGGTCAAGCCCATGCACGAGCAGTATGTGGAGCCGAGCAAGAAGAACGCGGACCTGGTGGTGCTGGAGGGCGGCAAGAACGTGGTGGCCCTGGACATGATCATCGGACGGATCCAGCGGCACATCGACGCCTGAGCACGCTCGGACTCGGCGGCGGACGCGGCGAAAATCGCCGCGCCCGTCCGGTTTCCTGCGCCGCAGGGCGAAAAAATTTCCGAAAATCGAAAGAAAAATTGCAATTCCTATTGTAAATAAAAAAAGAAAGGTATATAATGAATCGAGTGCGCGATTTTGGGCGCACGGACTCAGAGTTTATAGAATGTGGGGAAGCGGTCGAACATGACAAACTCCAAGAAGATCAGTGATGAGGTCATGGCGCCCATCGCGGCGCTGATTGCAAAGGCACAGAAGGAAGGCTCAATTCAGACATCGGAGCTGAACGCCGAGCTGGAGAAGCTGGATCTATCTGCGGAAAAAATCGAGCAGATTTATGATACATTTGAAGTGATGGGCATTCAGGTCGTCAGCCCGGAGCTGGACCTGGGGAACGACCTGGACCTTGCCATGCCGGAGATCGACGACAGCGAGGAAGAACTGGTGGACCCGGTGGAGCTGGCGGCGGAGTACAGCCTGGACGATCCGGTCCGGATGTACCTCAAGGAGATCGGCCAGGTCAAGCTGCTGACCGCCGAGGAGGAGATCGAGCTGGCCAAGAAGGTCTCCGAGGGTGACAAGCGCGCCAAGGACAAGCTCACCGAGGCCAACCTGCGCCTCGTGGTCTCCATTGCGAAGAAGTATTCCGGCCGGGGCCTGCACATCCTGGACCTCATCCAGGAGGGCAATACGGGCCTCATCCGTGCCGTGGACAAATTTGACTGGACAAAGGGAAACAAGTTCTCTACATATGCGACCTGGTGGATCCGGCAGGCCATCACCCGGGCTCTGGCGGATCAGGCGCGGACCATCCGCGTGCCGGTGCATATGGTGGAGGTCATCAACAAGGCCACCCGCTGCAACCGCAAACTGGTCCAGGAGCTGGGCCGGGAGCCGACCCTCGAGGAGATCGCTGCGGAGCTGAACCTCCCGGTGGAGAAGATCGTGGAGGCCAACCGCACGGCGGCGGACACCCTGTCCCTCGACACCCCCGTGGGCGACGAGGAGGACACGACCATCGGTTCCTTCGTCGAGGACGACAACACCCCGGGGCCTGCGGACGTCACGTCCAACACGCTGCTGGCCGAGGCACTGTCTGAGATCCTCGGCACGCTGACGGAGCGCGAGGCCGACGTGCTGCGGATGCGCTTCGGCATGTACGACGGCCGGACCCACACCCTGGAGGAGGTCGGCCAGATCTTTGGCGTCACCCGCGAGCGGATCCGCCAGATCGAGAACAAGGCCATCCGCAAGCTGCGCCATCCATCCCGCGCCAAGAAGATCAAGGACTTCTACTGCTGAGCGGGCAGGCGCTTCCAAGAAAGGAAACAGCCACGGCAGTTCGCGCTGCCGCGGCTGTTTTGATATTCTGCACCGGACAGCCCTGTCTGCCCGAAAAAATGCGGCATTTCTCGCTTTGTGTCGTGTTCAAAGGCCGGGGTCGGTGCGATACTGACGGCGAAAGGAGGATCGATGTATGGATCAGTGCAAGATTGGCGCACTGCTGAAAACGCTTCGAAAAGAAAAAGGCTTGACCCAGGAAGGGCTGGCGGAAAAGCTGGGGGTCTCCAACCGGACCGTATCCCGCTGGGAGACCGGCAGCAACATGCCGGACATTGGGATGCTGGTCGAGCTGGCGGACTTTTTTGAGGTGAGCATCCCGGAGATCATCCGCGGAGAAAGGAAAAGCGAGCATATGAATCAGGAAACAAGAGAAACGGCCGCCGCCATGGCGGAATACAGTCAAAATGAGGTGAAGACCGGAAAGCAAAAGATCGTCGGCGTTCTGTTGCTGGCCTTTGGGCTGTTCCTCATCGTGTCGGCACTGTCGGTCTTTCCGAGCGAGAGCAGCTGGGGGAGCATCTATTCGGTCCTGGGCGGAGCCGTTTCCTGCGCCGGGCTCGCGCTCCTGCTCCGGCAGGCGGTGGGGAAGCGGGGGCTGCGCGTCCTGGCGGTGCTCGGGTACGCCTGCCTGCTGTTCGGCGTGTTCACGCTGTCCGATTATGTCGCCGTGACGCAGTTCCAGCAGGTGCCGCGGTTCCGGTACGAGACGCGCTACGACTCGCGGGAGCCGGACCGGGTCGTGTACAAGACCCTGTTTTTCACTGCCGTTCAGGAAAATCCCGGAACAGAGGAAGAACACGTGTATCTTCTGAAATAGAAAATCGCCCTCCCATTCGCTTGGATGGGAGGGCGGTTTTTAATTTGGTCAGGCGACGTGCTCCATGCTGACCCAGCCGCCGGAGGGGAGCTGGCCCCAGTTCTGGCCGTTTCCGTCCTGCGCCGTGGCGACGATGGAGACGGTGGAGCCCCTCCAGAGACAGCTGATGACGTCGGTGTGGGTTCCCGCGCCGCTGCGGACGTTGAGGGCCGAGGCAGTCACGGTATAGCCGGAGCTGCTGCCGCTGCTCGCCGAGCCGGAGAGGTAGGCCTTGCTGACCCAGCCGCCGGAGGAGAGCTTGCACCAGGTGTCGCCGTTGCCGTCCGGGGCTTCCGAGACGACGGTGACGGCGGTGCCGTTTGCAAGGCAGTTCACGACGCTGTTGCCGGTGCCGGGTGCGCTGCGGACGTTGAGGGCCGAGGCGGAGACATAGTAGGTCTGGCCGCCGGAGCTGCTGCCGCTGTCCACCGGGGAGGCGGACACATAGGGCTTGTTGATCCAGCCGCCGGAGGAGAGCTTGCACCAGTCGCCGGACTCCGCAGTCACGGAGACGGCGGAGCCGCGGTAGAGGGCGGAGATCACGCTGTAGCCGGTGCCGGGGCCGCTGCGGACGTTCAGGACACTGGCGGAAATGTAGCCTGTGTAGCTGACGCTGGTCTCCGGCAGGGCGTCCGGGGTCTCCATGGGGGCCGAGGCGGCGTACTTCGGGAACAGGGTGCCGGAAGCATAGCTGCCGCGCTTGTTGGCCTCGTAGTTGGCGTTGGCGGGCCGCTCGAACTGGCGGCAGAAGAGGTCGGCCGCCGTGTAGGCGCCGTCCGCCGTGTTGCTCACGCTCTGAAGCGAGCCGAGCAGGCTCTGGTAGGAATTCTGCATCTTGTAATTGAAAAAGGCCATCTGCCCGCTGACAGTAGCATGGCTGTAGCCGTTGTTGGCGCACCAGGTGCGCAGCTCGGCGCCCAGGCCGCTCCAGTACATGAACAGGCCGTAGTAGCCGCTGACGGAGATATCTGCGATGAAATTCGTCTCATAGTAGATATTCGCCATGATGCCGGTGGCGGCGGCCGTGTTCAGGCCCATGGTGCCGGTCAGGTATGTATAGATCTCAGCGGCGTTGGCGGAAGAGGATTCCGCGGCGGAAGCCGAGACGACGACCATGGTCACGACCAGGACGGCGATCAGCAGGATGCAGATCAGTCGTTTCTTCAATCTTAAGTCCCTCCAATCAAGCTTTGCGCATCCGGTGGATTCGAGCCTCGCGAGGATGTCCGCGGAGCGTTCGGAGATGCGCCAGCGACCCCAGACGGGGATCGAAGTTGGCTCTATTGTACACCAGAAAAGAGGGAAAATCAATAGTTTTGTTACCGATTTGTAATTATCTCCGCAAAATCCCGTGTCGAATGTTACCGATTTGAAACCGGAAAACACAAGATATAGGGCGAATAACGGAAAAGCAACCGGATATCTTGACCGAAAAATTCGAAAAATTTTTTCTCAAAATCCGCATTTTACTGCGAAAAACTGGAAAAATAACAATTTTTATGAAATTATGTAAAGCGCAAGGATGCGGAAAAGACTGTTACTTGTTCACAATTTGTTCTTAAAGCCTTTGCCGATTGTTCACACATCCCGGCGGGCGGTGTGATAGGATATGGGCACAGGTTGAATCCTGCTTTTCATTCTCTCTCTTTCTTACAGGAAGCGCCAAGCCGCAGAAACGGCTTGGCGCTTTCCTGTTTCCGGGCGGGGAGCCGCGGCGGTGGGGGAGAGGCGGCTCTCGCCGGTGGCGTAGTCGATCTCCACGCCGGGCTGTACGTTGTAGACGAAGACATGGAAGCGCACACCTGCGCCGTTGTCCTCCACGGAGAGGGCCTCAATCTCCACGCCCGAGGCCACCAGGTTGTCGCCCTCGAAGATGGGCGTCACGCGGTAGAGCACGTGGTTGCCTGTCTCGCGGATGTAGTCCGCCGCCTCGTTCTCGAAGGGGAGCATGCCGGTGACGTTCATGTAGCGGGTGCCGGTGATGAGGTTTTTCCAGTTGGCGTCCTCGGCGGTGAGCTGGAAGGCGATGAGGTGGCAGCGGTTGTAGAGCGAGCCGCCGTCCACGCAGTCGTACTGGGCCTGGACCCAGCCGGTGGGCTTGACGCGGCTGATACTGCCGCGCTCCGTCGTGGGCATCAGGTCCTGGCCGATGCAGGCGTAGGCCGGGCCGCAGCGGCCCAGGCTGTCCAGCTCACTGTAGGTCTCGAAGGACGTTGTGGTGAGGTCGGCATCGGTGAAGCCCGGCTCGTTGCCGTCCAGCTCCACGTAGGGCGAGCCGCTGTAGGCCGGGACCGTGTCCAGCGAGACGGCGGCGGCGGACGGCTCTGCGGCAGGGGCAGAGACCGTGCTCCGATACCAGCCGAGGAGCGCGGCGGCGAGGACGACGAGCAGGACCGGCAGCGGGGGCGTGCTCCGGCGGCCGCTGCGCTGCCTGCGGGAGGATGCGGGACGTGCCATGGGAATCTCTCCTTTCAAAAGGGACCGGGAGCCGAAGCGGCTCCCGGCGCTGTTTTTCTGGGCGGATTTACGCGGATTCCTCCGGCTCCTCCTCCAGCAGCCGCATTCCGGCGGTGCCGGTGACCGGGAGGGAGAAGACGATGGACCGGGCCTTGGTGCCGAGGCCCGCATGGTCCATGACGGCGCGCATGACGGCGTTTTTCTGCTCCGACCGGACTACGAGGAGGACCATCTCCTTTTCGTTGACCAGGGAGACACCGAGGAAGGCCTCGGCGCGCTGGGCGCCGGTGCCCTGGGCGTGGATGACGGTGCCGCCGCCGGCCCCGGCTTCCCGGGCGGCGTCCATGACGAGGTTGCTGTAGCCCTGGTTGGAGATGACCACCAGCAGCTCATAGTTCGTATCCTTCAAGGTGCGTTCCTCCCCAAGTTCGAAGTTCTGGCGTTCGGTCAGGTATTGCAGCGGGCGCTTGCCGCCGATGCTGCTGAGCGGGATCCGGAACGCCACGCCGGTGCCCGGAATGTCGATGTGCAGCTGGGTCTTGAGGGCCTTTTTGACCGTGCGCCAGGTCTCACCGGTGACGACGGAGAAGATGACGGCCTTTTCGGCCCGTTCGAGGCCGAAGGCGTCCAGCGTCTCGCTGGCGGCGGTGCCGTGGCCCACGGCGCGGAGCGTGACGTCCACGCCGTGCTGGGCGTAGAGGGCCAGATAGAGCTTTGCCATGTTCCGGTCTGTGATGGTGACCATAAAGTAAAGTTCGTTCATAGCGCCTCCCTGTTACAGTTCGATGATGGCGTCGTCCGGCAGCTGGGCGAAGCGGCGGGCCGCCTCGGGCAGCGGGGCCGCGGCCTTCCGGCGGGCCTGGAAGCGGGCGGCGAGGCCGAGAACCTGGATGGTGATGAGAGGCGTCATGGCGACCATGGCGACGACGCCAAAGGCGTCGGACACGATGTCGCCGCCCACGGTGACGCAGGCCCCCTGGGCGAAGGGCAGCAGGAAGGTGGCCGTCATGGGGCCGGAGGCAACGCCGCCGGAGTCGAAGGCGATGGCCGTGAAGATCTTCGGGACGAAGAAGGAGATGGTCAGCGCGATGACGTAGCCGGGGATCAGAAACCAGAGGATGGAGATGCCCGTGAGCACGCGCACCATGGCGAGGCCCACGGAGAGGGCCACGCCGACGGAGAGGCTGGTGCCCATGGCGCGGGCGGAGATGGCGCCGTCGGTGACCTCCTCCACCTGCTTGTTGAGCACATAGACCGCAGGCTCGGCCCGGACGATGAAATAGCCGATGACCATGCCCACGGGGACGATGACCCAGTTGTGGCGCAGCCCGGCCATGACCTGGCCGAGGTAGTTGCCTGCGGGGATGAAGCCCACGTTGGCCCCGGTCAGGAAGAGCACGAGCCCGGCATAGGTGTAGAGCAGGCCGATGCCGATACGCTTGAGGTTCCGCCGGGAGAGCTTCAGCAGCGTGAGCTGCATGGCACCGAAGAACAGGATGATGGGCAGCAGGGAGACGGCGATTTCCTTCAGATAGGTGGGCAGCGCCGTCTGGAAGAGGTCCCAGAGCGCCACGGAGTCCCGGATGACCGGCAGGACTGGCGGCGCGTAGGCGCTGCTGTCGGGCCGGTAGACCAGAGCGAGGATCAGCACCGAGAGGATCGGGCCGATGGAGCAGAGGGCCACGAGGCCGAAGCTGTCGTCCGCGGCGTGGCGGTCGTTTCGGATGGAGGCGATGCCGACGCCCAGGGCCATGATGAAGGGCACGGTCATGGGGCCGGTGGTGACGCCGCCGGAGTCGAAGGCGACGGCGAGGAAGCTGGAGGGCACCAGGCTCGCCAGGCCGAACACGAGGAGGTAGAAGGCCACGAGCAGATGCGGCAGCGGGATGCCGAAGAGCATACGGAGCAGGGCGATGACCAGAAACAGCGCCACGCCCACGGCCACACAGAGGATGAGCACGGCGTTGGGGATGGAGGGCACCTGCTGGGCCAGCACCTGGAGGTCCGGCTCCGAGACGGTGATGAGCAGGCCGAGCAGGAAGCCCAGCACGATCATCAGCGGCAGGCTGCGCCGGTACGTCATGGCCGCGCCGACCCGTTCGCCCATGGGCGTCATGCTCATTTCCGCGCCCAGGGTGAAGAACAGGATGCCGACGACGATCATGGCCGCGCCCAGCAGGAAGCACAGCAGGATGCTGGAGGAGATGGGCGCGACGGTGAAGCAGAGCAGCAGCACGATGGCCACCACCGGCAGCACCGACGTCAGGGATTCGCGGAGTTTTTCGCGGATGGTATGCAGGAATGCAGTCACGGTCGAACCGTTCCCCCTTTCTGAGGCAGCGTCCGGCCGCCGGGATGGCAGCACGACAATTACCGATTCTTTCTAAGTATACCAGAAAGCAGGCAAAATCGGAATCCCTAAGCCTGCAAAGATTCTGTAAATAATTTCCGGCCGGGCAGAGAAAATGCCCGCGGTCCGGTGCTTCCCGGCCGCGGGCATCCCGTCAGCGGCGGTCCTTGCCGCCGGATTCCTCCTTGGCCTTCTTCCACTCGCGCCAGGCGAGGAAGCAGAGCAGGACCGCGCCGCCGCCCAGGACCACGATGCCCAGAATCAGGACGCCCAGCGAGGGTGCGCCCTCGCCGCCGGCACGGTAGGCCTTCACCAGCTCCATCAGAAAATAAAGCTCCAGCAGCACGGCGAGGCCGCGGAACGTCAGCGTGCTCCGCGGGTCCCGGGGGGCGGAGCGGTCGTCTTTGCGGAGTCCCATGGGGATCCCTCCTTCGGTTCGTTTTCTTTATTATACCGGATGCGGCCCGGCCTGTCCACAGGAAAACGCCCCGGAACGGCAAAGGCCGACCGGGGCGCGGGGTGCGGTGGAAGGTCAGTCTGTGGTGTAGACCAGGGAATAGGTCGCGCCGTCCTCGACGGGGGTGGTTTCGACGCCCTGGCTGGCGTAGTCCTCGCCGACGTAGAAGGCCCAGTATGCGCCGTCGTTTTCATAGACGGCCTCCTCGCCGTCCACAGTGGTGATGTAGAGGCCGTAGTCGCTCTCGGTGCCCTGCACGAGGCCCTCACTCTGGAGGACTTCGCCGAGAAATTCGGCGTCGGTCTGGTAGGTGAAGGTCTTGCTGGTGCCGTCCGCGTGGACGACGTCAACGGTGATGGATTTGGAACCAGAGGCGGCGTCCGTCTTGGGGCGGGCTATGAAGTAGATGCCGGCCGCAATGATGGCCACCGCAAGAACGATGACGACAGCCAGAAGTGCTTTGCTCTTCTTCATTGGGATTCTCCTCTTATCTCTTATAATCCTCCGGTGCGCGGCAACCGGCCGCGCTGAAGGTGTTACTATCCTATCATATTTCCCATGCTTTTCAAGTGGTATTTTAGCACATCTTCTTTGAATTTCCCGCTGTTTTTGGAAAAACTCCCGGGAAATGGCGGGCGAACAAGGAAAGCACATTGACAAGGTGGGTTGATGCGCGTATAATGGGGACATCGCCGGGAGAGGTCCCGGCTTTTTCCTGCATATTCACGCCTCATGGGCGGAAGAAAAACGGACCGGCGCAGAGCCGGGCGAGGAGGGACGAACATGGGCCAGGGATACGGGGGCTGCACGGGAGGCTGCTGCGGCGGCTGTGCCGGAGGCGGCTGCGCGGGCTGCGGCGGCGACGGCACGCTGACGCTGACGGCGCTGGAGCGCGAAATTTTAGAACTGCTGGCGGCGACGCCGTTCCTGCCGGCTGGCTTCCGGAAGCGCACGGGCCGCGCCGTCTGCCGGGAGCTGCCCGGGGACGAAGAGGCGTGCAGCGACGCGCTGCGGGCGCTGGAATTCAAGCGGTTGGTGTCGCTGGACGCGGACATTCCCCTGGCGGGCTTTGACTACGCGGCCTATGCGGACTTTCCCCACCACGGCAGCCTGGCGTTGACGGCCAGGGGACAGCAGGTGCTGGAGCTGCTGGAGCTCCAGGGAACGGAGGATGCGGAATGCTGAATGAATTTTCCCGGACGGAGCTGCTGCTGGGCCGGACGGGCATGGAGCGTCTGGCGGCGGCTCGGGTGGCCGTCTTCGGCATCGGCGGCGTCGGCGGCTACACCGTCGAGGCCCTGGCGCGCAGCGGCGTGGGCCATCTCGACCTCATCGACGACGACCGGGTCTGCCTGACGAACATCAACCGACAGATCATCGCCACCCGGGCCACCGTCGGCAAATATAAGGTGGACGTGGCGCGGGACCGGATCCTGTCCATCAACCCCAAGGCCGAGGTGACGGTCCACAAGACCTTCTACACCCCGGAGACGGCGTCCCAGTTCGACTTCACCCAGTACGACTACGTGGTGGATGCCATCGACACGGTGACGGGCAAGCTGGAGCTGATCATGCAGGCGGACCGGGCCGGGACGCGGATCATCAGCTGCATGGGCGCGGGCAACAAGATGGACCCCACGGCCTTCAAGGTCGCGGACATCTATGAGACCAGCGTCTGCCCCTTGGCCCGGGTCATGCGACGGGAGCTGAAAAAGCGCGGCATCCGGAAGCTGAAGGTGGTCTACTCCAAGGAGCCGCCGCTGACGCCCATCGACGACATGGCCATCAGCTGCCGCAGCTACTGCATCTGCCCGCCGGGCACGGCCCGGAAGTGCACCCAGCGGCGGCAGGTGCCCGGGAGCAACGCCTTTGTACCCTCGGTGGCGGGACTCATCCTCGCGGGCGAGATCGTCCGGGAGCTGAGCGGCTTCCCGCCTGCGCCCTGAGCGGGACCGCGGCGCACCCCGCCGCGTAGAATGGAGCAACTTTTGAAAAAGGAGAGCTGTTCCATGAAGAAGATGCACGTCGCCATCCTCGGCGCCACCGGCGCGGTGGGCCGGGAGATGATGAAGATTCTGGAGGAGCGGGACTTTCCCGCCGTGGCCCTGCACCCGCTGGCCAGCGCCCGGTCCGTAGGAACGGAGCTGCCCTGGCGGGGCGGAAGCGTCCGGGTTGGGGAGGCCCGGGACGAGGCTTTCGCAGGCATGGACCTGGTGCTCGGGGCCGCGGAGGCGGAGCTGGCCCGGCGCTTTGCGCCCGCCATTCTCCGGGCCGGGGCCGTGTTTGTGGACAATTCGAGCGCCTTCCGGCTGGACCCGGGCGTGCCCCTCGTGGTGCCGGAGATCAACCCCGAGGACGCGGCGAAGCACCGCGGCATCCTGTCCAACCCGAACTGCACCACCATCATTTCCCTGACGGCGGTCCACGCGCTCCACGCCCTCAGCCCCATCGAGTCCATCGTGGCCTCGTCCTATCAGGCCGTGTCCGGCGCGGGGAACGCCGGGCTCAAGGCGCTGCGGGAGGAGCTGGAGGCCCTCCGGGACGGGCGGCCCTGCCCGCCGGGCGTCTTTCCGAAGCCCATCGCCTGCAACGTCATCCCGGACATCGGCGGCCCGGCCTTTGGGGGCTACACCGCCGAGGAGATGAAGCTCCAGA
The DNA here is from genome assembly GCA_938049125.1 of uncultured Clostridia bacterium. Classification (GTDB taxonomy): domain Bacteria; phylum Bacillota; class Clostridia; order Oscillospirales; family Oscillospiraceae; genus RGIG3159. The sequence goes on along the minus strand of CALICR010000003.1, from coordinate 6,230 downwards.
ACGAGGGGCGAAAAATTCTTCACCGGCCGGACCTGCGGGTCAGCTGCACCTGCGTCCGCGTCCCGGTGATGCGGAGCCACAGCGTCTCGCTGCTGGTGCGGACCCGGGAGAAGATCTCCGTGGAGGAAGCCCGGGCGGCCGTCGCCGGGGCGGCGGGCTGCCGCCTTCTGGACGATCTGCCCGCAGGCGTCTACCCGACGCCGCTGGAGTCCACGGGCCAGGACCTGGTGCATGTGGGCCGCATCCGCGAGGACCTGACGGCGGAGAACGGCCTCTGCCTCTGGTGCTGCGGCGACCAGCTCCGCAAGGGCGCGGCCACCAACGCCGTGCAGATCGCCGAGCTGCTGCTGCGCTGAACGAAGCGCCGCCATTCCAGATGGAGTGGCGGCGCGTTTTTGTTTATTTTTTGGCGGGCGTTTTCTTCTCCGCGGGCGCGACGGCGGCGGAGTTGATGTCCTTGAGCAGCAGCTCTTTTTCCTCCAGCGGACAGATGACCCCGGCGGCCTTGTCCACCTCGTACATGTAGGCGATGAGGTCCAGCAGCTTGGAGGAATAGCCCCATTCGTTGTCGTACCAGGCGATGAGCTTGACAAAATTGTTGTCCAGCATGATGCCGGCGGAGGCGTCGAAAATGCAGGTGTTGGGATTGCCCAGGATGTCGGCGGAGACGACCTGGTCCGTGGTGTAGCCGACGATGCCCTTCATGCTTGTCCGGGAGGCCTCCAGCATGGCGGCGCAGACGTCGTCATAGCTGGCGCTGCGGACGAGCCGGGCCGTCAGGTCCACCACGGAGACGTCGTTGCAGGGCACCCGGAAGGCCATGCCCGTCAGCTTGCCGTTCAGGGCCGGGATGACGCGGCCCACGGCCTGGGCTGCGCCGGTGGTGGAGGGGATGATGTTGCCCAGCAGGGAACGGCCCGTGCGCCAGTCGCGGTTGGAGCGGGCGTCCACGGGCTTCTGCTTGGCCGTGGCGGCGTGGATGGTGACCATGAGGCCCTGCTCGATGCCGAAGCTGTCCTGGATGACCTTGGCCAGCGGGGCCAGGCAGTTCGTGGTGCAGGAGGCGTTGGACACAACGCCCATGGTGGGCTGATATTCGTGGTGGTTGACGCCCATGACGAAGGTGGGCGTGACGGAGTCCTTGGAGGGCGCGGAGATGACGACCTTCTTGGCCCCGCCGGCGAAGTGCAGGGCGGCCTGGTAGTAGGTGTTGAAGGCGCCGGTGGACTCCACGATGTACTCGGCGCCGCAGTTCTTCCACTTGATCCGGGAGGCGTCGGACTCGCTGAACACGGCGACCTCCTGGCCGTTGATGATGAGGGCGTTGGGCGCGGCCTCGACGGTGCCCTGGAAGGGGCCGAAGACGGAGTCGTACTTGAGCTGGTAGGCCATATAGGCCGTGTCAGCGCTGCGCAGGTTGACGCCGCAGATGCGGAAGCGCTGGGGCTGGGCGGCGGCGATCCGCATCACCACCCGGCCGATCCGGCCGAAGCCGTTGATACCAATGTGAATCATGGCTGTGATCTCCTTCGAATTCGAAAAGATACGGGCATCGCCCGGGCGTTACGGTTACGGTATAACACACATTCTGGGAAAATGCACGGAATTTATTTTATATTTCCGATGATTTTTGTAAAATTGTGCTAATTGTACCACTTTCGAATGGAAAACTATGCAGTTTTACCAGACGGAGACAGATGTACCGAAAGATTTTCACCGGATTTTGCGCAATCCCTATGAAAAAATGCCCGACGCGGGTGCGGCGGGCAGCAAAAAGGACCCGCTCGGCACAAGCGGGTCCAAACTAACTATAGCACCGCCGGGACGCCCCTGCAAGTCTTTTTTTTCGCTGGGAACAATTTCGTTTCATATGACAGTTCGGTGGTAATCCCCCGGAAAAACTTGGGCAGAAATTGAGGATTGACGAAAAATCCATCCTGCGGTAGAATTGAGCCATATTTTTATAAGAGAGCGCGCGGGGAGCCAAAAGCCTCGCGCGGAGGAAATGCGGCCGGTAAGGAGGAAACCGATCATGGGCGAGAAGAAAGACAGGATCCCGGAGCTGTTCGGCAGCATGGTGTTCAACGAGGACGCCATGACGCAGTACGTCTCCCGGACGGCAATGAAAGCGTGGAAGGACTGCCTGCAGAGCGGTCAACCCCTCTCCCTGGCCGTGGCCAACGACATCGCGGACGGCATGAAGACCTGGGCGCTGGAGCGGGGCGCGACCCACTTCACCCACTGGTTCCAGCCCCTCACCGGCGTCACTGCCGAGAAGCACGACAGCTTCATCACCCCTGTGGGCGGCGGCAAGGTCATGATGGACTTCTCCGGAAAGGAGCTGGTCCGCGGCGAGCCTGACGCATCCTCCTTCCCCTCCGGCGGCCTGCGCGCCACCTTTGAGGCCCGGGGCTACAGCGCCTGGGACCCCACGTCCTTCGCCTTCCTGAAGAACGGCAGCCTCTGCATCCCCACGGTGTTCTGCTCCTACAGCGGCGACGCCCTGGACAAGAAGACCCCGCTGCTCCGCTCCACCTCCGCCGTCAACCGGCAGGCGCTGCGCATCCTCCGACTCTTCGGCGACACGGAGACCCAGAAGGTCACGCCCCAGGTCGGCCCGGAGCAGGAATATTTCCTCATCGACAAGGAGATGTACGAGCAGCGTGAGGACCTGCGCCTCTGCGGCCGCACCCTCTTCGGCGCCCGGCCGCCCAAGGGCCAGGAGCTGGACGACCACTACTTCGGCTCCATCCGTCCCCGGGTCTCCGCCTTCATGCGGGAGCTGGATGAGGAGCTGTGGAAGGTCGGCGTCTACTCCAAGACGAAGCACAACGAGGTGGCTCCGGCCCAGCACGAGATGGCCCCCATCTACAGCGACGCCAACACCTCCAACGACCATAACCAGCTCACCATGGAGATCATGAAGCGTGTGGCGGACCGCCACGGCCTCGTGTGCCTGCTCCATGAGAAGCCCTTCGCCGGCGTCAACGGCTCCGGCAAGCACGACAACTGGTCCCTCTGCACCGACCGGGGCGAGAACCTCTTCTCCCCGGGTAAGACGCCCAGCCAGAACGCCCAGTTCCTGCTGTTCCTCGCCGCCTTCATCCAGGGCGTGGACGAGTATCAGGAGCTGCTGCGCAGCACCGTCGCCTTCGCGGGCAACGACCACCGCTTGGGTGCCCAGGAGGCCCCTCCCGCCGTCATCTCCATCTTCCTCGGCTCGGAGCTGGAGGCCGTCGTGGACGCCGTCATCTCCGAGACGGCCTATCAGGACCGTGAGAAGAAGGCCCTGCGCATCGGCGTCGACGTGCTGCCCACCATCCCCCAGGACACCACGGACCGCAACCGTACGTCGCCCTTGGCCTTCACCGGCAACAAGTTTGAATTCCGGATGCTCGGCTCCAGCCAGTCCGTGGCCGGTCCGACCACCATCCTCAACGCCCTGATGGCCGAGGAGCTGCGCCGCTTTGCCGACCGGCTCGAGCAGGCGGACGACTTCTCCGCCGCCCTGCACGACGTCATCCGTGACTCCTTCGCCGCCCACCGCCGCATCCTCTTCAACGGCAACGGCTACGACGACAGATGGATCGCCGAGGCGGAGCGCCGCGGCCTCGCCAACCTCAAGAACACCGCCGAGGCCCTGCCGGCCTACATTCTGCCGAAGAACATCCAGCTGCTGACGTCTCTCGGCATCTACAGCGAAACCGAAATGATGGCCCGCCATGAGATCCACATGGAGAAGTACTGCAAGGTCATCCATATTGAAGCCACCACCCTCATCGACATGGTACAGCACGCCATCCTGAGCGCCGTCTCGGACTACACCGCCAGCCTCTGCGACACGATCGCCAAGAAGAAGGCGGCCCTGCCGGGCGTTTCCTGCAAGGTAGAGGAGGCCCTGGCCGCCTCGCTCAGCGCGCTGAACGAGGAACTGCTGGACCGGACCATGGCACTCAAGAGCGCCGTGGAGACGGTCTCCCCCACGGCCTCCCAGGAGGACATGATGCACTATTACCACGATACGGTGTTCCGTCAGATGAACGAGCTCCGCACCGTCATCGACAAGCTGGAGACGCTGACCGCAAGCGAGTACTGGCCCTATCCGACCTACTACGACCTGCTGTTCTCCGTCTGACCCCAGGGCAGAATACGCACTGTAGGCGGCCGGTCCTTACCGGCCCCTACGGCGTTTTTTTGAGCAAAAATCCGTCATATTCCGCAGGAGCCGCCGGGGCGCGGCGCTGCGGTCATCTGAGAATCAAGTGGAGGGAATGGAATGAAGTATATTTTTGTGACCGGCGGCGTGGTGTCCGGCCTCGGCAAGGGCATCTGCGCGGCCTCCCTGGGCCGCCTGCTGAAGCAGCGGGGTCTGCGCGTGCGCAACCAGAAGTTTGACCCCTATCTCAATGTGGACCCGGGCACCATGAGCCCCTACCAGCACGGCGAGGTCTTCGTCACCGATGACGGCGCGGAGACGGATCTGGACCTCGGCCACTACGAGCGCTTCGTGGACGAGAGCCTCACGGGCAACTCCTCGGTCTCCTCGGGCAAGGTCTACTGGAACGTCCTCAACCGGGAGCGCCAGGGCGGCTACCTCGGCGGCACGGTCCAGATCATTCCCCACGTGACCGACGAGATCAAGAGCCGCATCTACGCCATGGACGGCGAGGAGACGGACGTGGTCATCTCCGAGATCGGCGGCACCGTCGGCGACATCGAGAGCCAGCCCTTCCTGGAGGCCATCCGCCAGGTGGCCGTGGAGAAGGGGCGGAAGAACGTGCTCTTCATCCACGTGCCCCTCATCGTCCAGATCCCCGGCTCCGGCGAGCTGAAGAGCAAGCCCACCCAGCACTCAGTCAAGGAGCTGCTCTCCATCGGCATCCAGCCCGACGTGCTGGTCTGCCGCACCGACGCGCCCATCACCGAGGACATTCGCCACAAGATCGCCCTGTTCTGCAATGTGGAGCCGGACTGCGTCATCCAGAATGCCACGGCGTCCACGCTCTACGAGGTGCCGCTGATGCTGGAGCGCGAGGGCCTGGCCGACGTGGTCTGCCGCAAGCTGGAGCTGCCCTTCCGGAAGCCTGACCTCGCCGAGTGGACCGCCATGGTGGAGCGCATTAAGAATGCCCACCGCCGGGTGCAGATCGCCCTGGTGGGCAAGTACACCCAGCTCCACGACGCCTACCTCAGCGTGGTGGAATCCCTGTTCCACGCCGGGACGGAGAACGACGCCGTCGTCTCCATCCGCTGGGTGGACTCGGAGCAGCTGACGGATGAGAATGCGGCGGAGCTGCTCAGCGGATGCAGCGGCGTGCTGGTACCCGGCGGCTTCGGCGACCGGGGCATCGAGGGCATGGTGGCCGCAGCCCGCTACGCCCGGGAGCAGAGCGTACCCTACTTCGGCATCTGCCTCGGTATGCAGATCGCCGTCATCGAGTTCGCCCGCCACGTGGCCGGCTGGACCGATGCCAATTCGGCGGAATTCGACGCAAAGACGCCGCACCCGGTCATCGCCCTGATGCCGGACCAGGTGGGCGTCGCCGCCAAGGGCGGCACCATGCGGCTGGGCAAGTACCCCTGCGTGCTGGCGGAGGGCAGCAAAGCCCGCGGCCTCTACGGCGCCCAGGAGATCTCCGAGCGCCACCGCCACCGCTACGAGTTCAACAACGACTTCCGCGAGGAGCTGACGGCCCGGGGCCTGGTGCCCGTGGGTCTCTCGCCGGACGGCCATTTGGTGGAGATCATCGAGGAGCCGGACCACCCCTGGTTCGTGGGCGTCCAGTTCCACCCCGAGTTCAAGAGCCGTCCGAACCGGGCGCACCCCATCTTCCGCGGCTTCATCGCCGCGGCCCTGGCGCACCAGGACGCCCAGACGTCCTTCCTGCCGGAATAACGTGGAAAACGGCGCATCCTCTCCCCTGAGGATGCGCCGCTTTTTGAGATATCACTGGATTGGGATGCTTCCATCATAGCGGAAGTTTCCCGCCGCCGCAAGCCCCCGCCGGGGATATTTCGGCGGATTTTTTTGGCTTTTTACAGGTCCAGCTTGAGGTCGCCCTCACGGATCCAGCCCCACTTGCGCAGCGGCAGGCTGAAGGCCCAGCTGAGCGCCGCGGGCAGCACGAAGCAGATAAGCACGAGGCCGGTCCAGTCCATGGGCGTGATGGCGGCCTTCGTCCCGGCGGCGATATCGCTGACCCAGCCGGTATAGACGCCGATCTGGCCCA
>CALICR010000002.1 GCA_938049125.1 uncultured Clostridia bacterium | reverse complement strand
ACGCGATCTATCACGGCGTGAACGGCCTTGTGGACGAGGGGCGGATCATCATCCGCGTATTTGAACGGGAGGATGACATCTTCTTCACCGTGGAGGACAACGGCGTCGGCATGGAGCCGGAGCAGATCGAGGAGATCTTCCGCCGCAAGCCGGACGGCAAGAGCGGCATCGGCCTCAAGAACGTCAATGACCGGCTGAAGATCTGGTTCGGCGACCGCTACGGCCTGACCATTTCGAGCGTTCCGGACGAGGGGACCACCGTCACGGTCCGGATGCCCAAGGTCCGGGAGGAGGCAGAGTATGAAAAGCACTGAGCGCCCCCTGCGGCGTATGGCCGCGCTGCTGCTTCTGGCGGCGCTGCTTTTGGGCCTCGGCGGCTGCGCCGCCCGGGCGGGCGTCGGGCCCTATTCCGTTTACCTCATCGTCAAGTCCACGGAGACGGAATTCTGGAAGTCCGTCTTTGCCGGGGCCAACGCCGCCAAATCGACCTACAATGTTGAGCTGACCGTCCTCGGCCCCGAGACCGAGGAGGACTATGCCCTCCAGAACGACTACATCCGCCAGGCCATCGACGCGGAGGCCGACGCTATCATCTTCTCCGCCATCAGCTACACGGAGAACGCCGCCGCCATCGACGCCGCCGTCGCTGCGGGCATCCGGGTCGTCGTCATCGACAGCGATGTGGACTCAGACGGCGTCTCCGCCCGCATCGGCACGGACAACGTCGCCGCCGGGCGCATGAGCGCCGGGGCCGCCCTGGACACGGACCTTACGCGCATCGTCGTCGGCATCATCAACTGCTTCGCCGAGACCCAGAACGGCCAGGAGCGGGAGCAGGGCTTCCGCGAGGTCCTGCTGGAGGACGCCCGGGTGGCGGGCATCTACACCGTCAACGTCTCCACGGACCGGAGGGCGGCGCGACAGGCCGCAGAGCAGCTGCTGCGGGAGCATCCGGAGATCAACGTCCTCGTGGGCTTCAACGAGCCGCTGGCCGTGGGCACGGCCCAGGCCGTCCACGCCCTGGGCCTTGAGGGGAAGGTCCGCACCATCGCCTTCGACACGAACGTCAAGTGCATCGAGCTGCTCCAGGAGGGGGCCGTCTCGGCCCTGGTGGTCCAGAACCCCTACGCCATGGGCTACCTCGGCGTAGAGACCGCCTGGCAGGTGCTCCAGGGCCAGAGCTTTGACCGGGACCTCATCGACACGGCCACCAGGATCGTCACGCGGGACGATATGTTCACGCCGGAAAATCAGAAAGCATTATTTTCCTTTGGCTGAGACTTCGGCCAGATTTTCCCGATTCTTTATACAATCTTAACAAAATTCGCGTGCATTTTTTGATGCATCAAAATAATTTCCAGAAAAATTTCGTGGAAAAATGACTGGGCCTTCTCCGGAATTCTGCTAAAATAAAGATAAGCCGTTACGGCGGCTAATAAAAAATTTCGGAGGAATTGCAATGAAGAAGCTGATTGCTCTGCTGCTGGCTCTGACCATGGTCCTGGCTCTGGCCGCCTGCGGCAGCAAGACCGATGACACCGCGAAGGACAACACCGCCGCGGACACCGCCAAGGACACCACCACCGACACCGCCAAGGAAGAGACCCCCGCCGAGGAGACCACCGCGGAGACCACCGCGGAGACCACCGGCTCCGAGCTGAAGGTCGGCGTGTTCTACTACACCTTCGCCGACACCTACATCTCCAGCGTCCGCACCGCGCTCGACGCGCAGCTGGACACCCTGGGCGTCACCTACCAGAACTTCGACGGCAACAACAACCAGACCACCCAGAACGAGCAGATCCAGACCGCTGTCACCGACGGCTACAACCTGCTGGTTGTCAACATGGTCACGTCCGGTTCTCCCGACGTTGCCAATGAGATCATCTCCATGGCCAACGGCACGCCCGTCATCTTCTTCAACCGCGCCATTGAGGCCGACGGCGAAGAGGGCACCGTTCTGAACGCTAACAGCAGCATCTGCTTCATCGGCACCGACGCTCCCGAAGCCGGCCACCTGCAGGGCAAGATGGTTGGCGAATACCTCCTCGCGCACTACGACGAAGTTGACCTGAACGGCGACGGCGTCATCTCCTACGCCCTCTTCAAGGGCGACGAGGCCAACGTGGAGGCCATCTACCGCACCCAGTACGGCGTGGAGGACGCCAACGCGGTCCTGACCGCCGCCGGCAAGCCCGAGCTGCAGTACTTCGACGCTTCCAACACCACCGGCTATCAGGTCGACCTGGGCGGCGCCTGGAGCGCGCAGGCTGCTCTGGACTACATGAACACCAACCTGTCCCAGTACAACGAAGCCAACAACAACATGATCGAGCTGGTCATCTGCAACAACGACAACATGGCTGAGGGCGCCATCTCCGCGCTCGAGGCCGCCGGCTACAACACCGGTGCCGAAGGCGCCACCGTCATCCCCGTGTTCGGCGTGGACGCCACCGACGCTGCCAAGGAGCTCATCGCGGGCGGCAAGATGACCGGCACCGTCAAGCAGGATGCCGAGGGCATGGCCGCCGCCATCGCTTCCGTCGTCAAGGCTGACGGCGAAGGCACCGCCATGGCCGACGCGGTCGCCGCGGTCGCTGCTTCCGACGCTGAGATGTACTCCGTCGCCGACGGCATCGCCAACAAGCTGTTCGTCGCGTACGCTGCCTACACCAAGTAAGATTGCTCACATTCGGAGGGCAGTTGCTGCTGCAACGGCAACTGCCCTCCTTTCATCCAAGGCAGATCAGGAGGGGGATCCGATGGAACAAAGCGTGCTGCTCCGTATGACGGATATCACGAAAACCTTCCCGGGCGTCCGTGCGCTGGATCAGGTCAGCCTCGACGTAAAAGCCGGCACCGTCCACGCACTGATGGGCGAGAACGGCGCGGGAAAATCCACGCTGATGAAATGCCTCTTCGGCATTTACAGCAAGGACAGCGGCCATATTTACCTGGAGGGCCGCGAAGTCAACTTCACCAGCAGCAAGGAGGCGCTCCAGAACGGCGTCGCCATGGTGCACCAGGAACTGAACCAGGCGCTCAAGCGGACGGTCATGGACAACCTCTGGCTCGGGCGCTATCCGACCGTCGCGGGCTTCGTCGTGGACGAGCGCAGGATGCTCCGCGACACCAAGGCAATTTTTGAAGAGCTCGGCATCGACGTCGACCCCCACCGGGTCATGGGCACTATGCCCGTCTCCCAGCGGCAGATGGTCGAGATCGCCAAGGCCGTCTCCTATCATTCGAAGGTAATTGTATTCGATGAGCCCACCTCCTCCCTGACGGAGGAAGAGGTCGAGCACCTGTTCCGGATCATCAATATGCTCCGGGACCGCGGCATGGGCATCATCTATATTTCGCATAAAATGGCGGAGATCAAGCGCATCTCCGACGAGATCACCGTCATGCGCGACGGCAGGCACGTGGCCACGAAGCCCGCGGACGAGCTGGAGATGAACGACATCATCCGGCTCATGGTCGGCCGGGAGCTGGGCAATCAATTCCCGCCCAAGACGAACACGCCCGGCGAGACGTTCCTGGAGGTCCAGCACCTCACGGGTATGTACAACCATCTGCAGGACGTGTCCTTCACGGCGCGGCGCGGCGAGGTCCTGGGCCTGGCGGGCCTGGACGGCAGCGGCCGGACCGAGACCCTCGAAACCATCTTCGGCGTCGCCACCCGCAAGAGCGGCACGGTGCTGCTGGACGGCAAGGTCTGCAAGAACCAGAACCCGCGCCAGTCCATCAAGAACCACTTTGCCCTCCTCACGGAGGAGCGCCGTGCCACCGGCATCTTCGGCATCCTGAACATCCGGGAAAACACGGTCATCTCCAGCCTGAAGAAGCACAAGAAGCTCGGCATCTGCCTGAGCGAACGGTCCATGAAGGCGGACACGAAGTGGTCCATCGAGGCAATGCACACCAAGACCCCGTCCCAGGAGACGAAGATCCGGAGCCTCTCCGGCGGCAACCAGCAGAAAGTCATCATCGGCCGCTGGCTCCTGACGGACCCGGACGTGCTGCTGCTCGACGAGCCGACGCGCGGCATCGATGTCGGCGCCAAATATGAAATCTATCAGCTCATCCTCGACCTTGCCAGCAAGGGCAAGACGGTGCTGATGGTATCCTCGGAAATGCCGGAGCTGCTCGGCGTATGTGACCGCATTCTGGTCATGTCCGGCGGTCGGCTGGCCGGTGAGGTGGACGCAAAAACGGCGACCCAGGAGCAGATCATGCAACTGGCAGCCAAGTATGTTTAAGGAGGCGGCAGCATGGCAAATCCAGTCAAATCCCTCCAGCGCACCGCGGAAGAATATCGGAAGCTGGACGGCAAAGATAAGCGCAGATTCTGGACCGACGGGATCCTCAACAACGCGCTTTACATCCTTCTCATCATCTTCGTCGTGTACACGGCGATCAAGAACAAGAACTTCATCTCCCCCGGTTCCCTGGCGAACATCCTGTCTTTGGTGGCCGCATCGCTGCCCATGGCGCTCGGCATCGCGGGCTGTATCGTTCTGACCGGTACCGACCTGTCCGGCGGCCGTGTCGTCGGCCTGACCGCCGCCGTCGCCGGCGCACTGCTCCAGGACCGCACCATCTCCCGCAAGCTCTTCTCGAACCTGCCGGAGATCTCCGCGGGCTGGATCATCCTGACGGTCCTCTGCGTCGTGCTCATCGGCGCGGTCATCGGCCTCGTCAACGGCTTCTTCGTGGCGAAGTTCAGCCTGCACCCCTTCATCGTCACCCTGGCGACCCAGCTCATCACCTACGGCCTGATCCTGATCTTCTTCATGCTCAACGGCAACAACGGCCAGCCCGTGTCCGGCCTGTCCCAGGAGTATAAGAACGTGGTCTCCGCCCCGCTGGTCTCCTTCAAGACCGAGAAATACGGCACCATCTCCATCCCCTGGTATGTGCTCTACGCCGTCATCTTTGTGGCGCTCATGTGGTTCATCTGGAACAAGACGGCCTTCGGCAAGAACATGTTCGCCGTCGGCTCCAACGCGGACGCGGCCCGGGTCTCCGGCGTCAACGTCTTCTGGACCACGGTGATGGTCCACACCCTGGCCGGCGCCATGTACGGCGTCACGGGCTTCATTGAGGGCGCGCGCATCAGCTCCATCACGCAGGGC
>CALICR010000001.1 GCA_938049125.1 uncultured Clostridia bacterium | reverse complement strand
CGAACCCCCGCAAACGGAGTCAGAGTCCGGTGTGCTACCGTTACACAAATCCCCTGTGTCTCGCGGACGTGTTCTATTATACGCAGATTTTTCCGTTTGTCAATCCCGAATTTTGAAAAATCCGGAGAAATTCCAAAATTCGCCGCGGCGGGCCTTTGACGCTCGGGGCGGGCTGTGGTATCATGGGGAAAAACCTGCGGCGCGGGGCGGGACCGGCGCTGCGGAGGGGGGAGAACGGAATGGAGACGGAACATATGCCGCTGCTGGAGGGGCGGTTCCTGCGGCGATGCAGCCGCTTCGCCGCGGAGATTGAGATCGGCGGCAATGTGGAGTACTGCCACGTGAAGAACACCGGGCGGCTGCGGGAGCTGCTGGTGCCCGGCGCGCGGGTCTGGTGCGAGGTGCACGACGGGGCGAAGCGCAAAACGCGCTGCTCCCTGGTGCTCGTGGAGGCGGCGGGAACGCTGGTCAGCATCGATTCGCTGGCCCCGAACCGGATCGCCTTCGAGTACGTCCGCGCCGGGGGCCTCGGCTTTGTGCCGGAGGCGCTGCGCCGGGAGGTGACACGGGGCGATTCCCGCTTTGACCTCTGGTTCCGGCACGGCGAAAGCGAGGGCTTCCTGGAGGTCAAGGGCGTGACGCTGATGGAGGAGGGCACGGCGCGCTTTCCGGACGCGCCCACGGAGCGGGGCGTCAAGCACCTCCGCGGGCTTCAGCGCGCCGCGGCGGAGGGCTGCGAGGCCTGGGTGATCTTCGTGATCCAGCGGAGCGATGCGGCGGATTTCCGGCCCAACGATGCCTCGGACCCGGCCTTCGGCGCGGCTCTGCGGGAGGCGGCGGCCCACGGCGTCCGGGTGCGGGCCGTGCGGTGCCGCGTGACGCTGGACGGCATGACGGTCATCGGCGAGGTGCCGGTGCAGTTGGATTAAAGCAGTCCGGGCAGCTCCAGAAGGTCGTGAATTTCATGGTCGGGCCGGATGTCCGGGCGGCCCGGCTTCCCGTTCGGATTGAACCAAACGGTGCCGATCCCCGCCCGAATGCCGCCGAGAATGTCCGAGCTGAGGCTGTCGCCCACGATGGCGGCGCGGTCGCGCCGGAAGCCCGGGATGCGGGCGAAGCAGTAGTTGAAGTACTCCGGCATGGGCTTGTAGGCCCCGGCCTCCTCAGAGATGAAGATGCCCTCGAAGTAGGGCGCAATCCCGGCGCTCTCCAGGCGGGTGTACTGGGTCTCGGCCACACCGTTGGAGGCGAGGAAGAGGCGGCAGCGGCCCCGGAGTGCATCCAGCGCCTCGACGGCGTGGGGGATGAAGTGGTGTCCGATGCCGAGGTTTTTCCGGTAGAGCGCCTCGCAGCGCACCGGATCGAAGCCGAGGCCGTACTCCTCGCACATCTGCCGGTGGCGCGCCGACAATAGGGACTCCCGGTCAATCTCGCCGCGCTCGTAGGCCTGCCACCAGAGCTGGTTGACGACGTGGTAGCGGGCGTACATCTCGTCGGTCATCTCGGCCCCCAGCTCGCGGTAGGTGCGGTGGATGGCCTGGTCCTCGGCCCAGGAAAAGTCCAGCAGCGTGTCGTCGATGTCGAGCAGCAGAATCTCAATCATGATGCAGGGACTCCTGGATGGCGTTCGCCAGCGCGGCGAAGGCGGGGATGTCCAGCGTCTCGCCGCGGACATTCTCCGGCAGACCGCACTGGGCGATGAGCGCGGCGAGGGCGGGCTTGCCCAGCTGCGGGAAGCCCATGGAAAGCCCGTTGAGCAGCGTCTTGCGCCGCACGGCGAAGGACGCCTTGACAACGCGGAAAAACAGCGCCTCATCGAGAATTTCGCAGGGCGGCGCATCCCGCAGGTCAAGCCGCAGGACCGCAGACGTCACCTTCGGCTGGGGAATAAAGCAGCCCGGCGGCACGTCGAAGCAGAGCGACGGCTCCGCATAGTAGCGGCAGAAGACGGAAAACGCGCTGTAGTCGGAATTCCCCGCCGGGGCGCAGATGCGCTGCGCGACCTCCTTCTGCACCATGACCGTCACGGTGGAGAAGCAGCGGCTCTCCAGCAGCGCCGCGAGGATGGGCGAGGTAATGTAGTAGGGCAGATTGGCGCAGGCGACCGGGCGCAGACCCGCGAAGCGCGTCCTGACCAGCTCCGGCAGGTTTTGCCGCAGCACGTCGCCGAAAATCAGCTCGAGATTGCCGCAGCCCGCCAGCGTCTCTGCCAGCACCGGGCGCAGGCGCTCGTCCAGCTCGATGGCGACGACCTTGCCCGCCGCGCCGCACAGCTCCTTCGTCAGCGGCCCGATGCCGGGGCCGACCTCCAGCACGCCGCACTCCCGGTCGATCCCGGCGCTGCGCACAATCTCCTGCGGCACCCAGCTCTGCACGAGGAAATTCTGCCCCTTCGCCTTGGAGAAACGGAACCCGTGGCGCTGCAGCAGCGCCTTGATCTCCTGAATATTGCATAAGTCCATAGTCAAAACCTTCTGTTCTGTTTTTTTCAGTTTATCAGAAAAGCGCCCTGTTGACAAGGCGGAAAAACGGTGCTATACTCCGGAAGTAAGAGAAAAAGGCATTGACGAAGACAATGGCTGCGAAACCCAGGTCAGAGAGACGGTGCATCTGCTGCGAGCGCCGTTCCTGCAAGCCGCCGCCCGACCACTTCCGAGCCGCCCCGCCGAAGCAGTGCGTAAGCGGGGACGGGATTCGCCCGTTACAGCGGCAACGAGCGGCAGACGGCTTCCGTCTGCAAGCAGGGTGGAACCGCGGAATGAACCTCATCCCGCCCCTGATTTTTTCAGGGGCGGTTTTTTGTCGCCCCGATCGGAAAGGAGACGCAAATTATGTCCGAAGAAAATCTGTACACCTTTGAAAATGAGCAGTACCGCCGCACCTACTGGCACACCTGCTCCCACGTCCTTGCCCAGGCGGTCAAGCGCCTGCATCCCGAGGTCAAGCTCGCCATCGGCCCCTCCATCGACAACGGTTTCTACTATGACTTTGACGCGCCCTTTGCCTTCACGCCGGAGATGCTCACGGAGCTGGAAGGCGAGATGCGCAAGATCTGCAAGGAGAAGCTGAAGCTCGAGCGCTTTGAGCTGCCC